>NZ_JAJAUY010000163.1 GCF_020532625.1 Streptomyces antimicrobicus
ATTCCGACTCTATCAGTGATTTCCGGTCTCCCTGACCACCGTCCCGCGGACATGCGGAGGAGATCAGAAGATCGATATCGACTGATGGGAGTTGGGGTGCCCGCCATCCACTCGTCCCACGCGGTTCACGTGCCGGTGTGAGGCAGGACTCACGACAGTACACCTCCCTCGGGGGTCGAGCAAATCCCTCTGGGCGTATGGTCTAGTCCACCGGTCTAGTCCACTAGTCTCTCGTGACCAAGGGCCAGCCCGGTTCGGGACCGACATCGGGCGAACCCGTACAAGCTCTGACATATCCTTCTGACGAGTACGCCGTCCGCAACAGTCAGTGACGGCGGCGCGACGAAGCCCCACCTCTGGGAGGCCCCCATGACCAGCGTGACGTCCCCACTTGCCGGGCGCGCCATCGGACTCGCGGCAGTGCCGGATCCGGTGTTCTCCGGCGCGATGGTGGGTCCGGGCACCGCGATCGACCCCGTCCGTGAGCCTTCGGAGGCCGTGTCCCCCGTCGACGGCGTGATCGTCTCCCTGCACCCGCACGCGTACGTGGTGGTGGACGCCGAGGGCCACGGGGTGCTGACCCACCTCGGCATCGACACCGTGCAGCTGAACGGTGAGGGCTTCGAGCTCCTGGTGAACAAGGGGGACACCGTCACCCGCGGCCAGGCCGTCATCCGCTGGAACCCCGCAGCCGTCGAAGAGGCCGGCAAGTCCGCCATCTGCCCGGTCGTCGCGCTGGAGGCGACCCCCGCCTCCCTCGGTGACGTCCGCGAGGACGGCGAGGTCAAGGCCGGCGACCAGCTCTTCAGCTGGGCCTGACGCTTCCGCCGGGGCGTGCCGGCGGATTCTGCATTCATCGCGGCGGGCGGTCCCGCCGCTCTATCGGAGACGGGTGAGATGGAGACAACGCTGCGAGGCGTCGGCGTGAGCCACGGTGTCGCGATCGGCGAGGTGCGGCACATGGGTACGGCGGTGCTGGAGCCGCCGGCCAAGCAGATCGCCGCCGAGGAGGCGGAGCGTGAGCAGGGACGCGCCCGCCAGGCCGTCAGTGCGGTGGCGGCGGACCTGATCGCGCGGGGCCAGCTGGCCGGTGGCGAGGCCCAGCACGTGCTGGAGGCCCAGGCGATGATCGCCGAGGACCCCGAGCTGATGGCCGACGTGGACCGGCGGATCGTGGTCGGCAGCACGGCCGAGCGCGCCGTGTACGACGCGTTCGCCGCGTACCGCGAGCTCCTCGCGGGCGCCGGTGAGTACATGGCCGGGCGGGTGGCCGACCTGGACGACGTGCGCAACCGGATCGTGGCGCGGCTGCTGGGCGTGCCGATGCCGGGGGTCCCGGACAGCGACGAGCCGTACGTGCTGATCGCGCGGGACCTGGCGCCGGCGGACACCGCGCTGCTGGACCCGGCGCTGGTGCTGGGGTTCGTGACCGAGGAGGGCGGGCCGACCAGCCACAGCGCGATCCTCGCGCGGGCGCTCGGGGTGCCGGCCGTGGTGGCGCTGCCGGGTGCCGGTGAGCTGCCGGAGGGCACGGTCGTGGCGGTGGACGGTTCCACCGGTGAGATCTTCGTCGACCCCACGCCCGAGAAGCGCGCGGAGCTGGAGGCTGCGGCTGCCGAGCGCAAGGCGGCGCTGGCCGCGTCGTCCGGTCCGGGCGCGACCTCCGACGGTCACAAGGTGCCGCTGCTGGCGAACGTCGGCGGTCCGGCGGACGTGCCGGCCGCCGTGGAGGCGGGCGCCGAGGGCGTGGGGCTGTTCCGCACGGAGTTCCTCTTCCTGGACGACAGCAAGCGGGCGCCGTCGGAGGAGAAGCAGATCGAGTCCTACCGCAAGGTGCTGGAGGCCTTCCCCGAGGGCCGTGTGGTGGTACGCGTGCTGGACGCCGGCGCGGACAAGCCGCTGGACTTCCTGACCCCGGCGGACGAGCCGAACCCGGCGCTGGGCGTGCGGGGGCTGCGGACCCTGCTCGACCACCCGGAGGTGCTGCGGACGCAGCTGACCGCGCTGGCGAAGGCCGCCGAGGGGCTGCCGGTGTACCTGGAGGTCATGGCCCCGATGGTGGCCGACCGCCAGGATGCGAAGGCGTTCGCCGACGCGTGCCGCGAGGCCGGGCTGCGGGCGAAGTTCGGTGCCATGGTGGAGATCCCCTCCGCCGCGCTGCGGGCCCGCTCGATCCTCCAGGAGGTCGAGTTCCTGTCGCTGGGCACGAACGACCTGGCGCAGTACACGTTCGCCGCGGACCGCCAGGTGGGTGCGGTGTCGCGCCTGCAGGACCCGTGGCAGCCGGCGCTGCTCGACCTGATCGCGCTGTCGGCCGAGGCCGCCAAGGCGGAGGGCAAGAGCTGCGGCGTGTGTGGCGAGGCCGCCTCGGACCCCCTGCTGGCGTGCGTGCTGACGGGTCTGGGTGTCACCTCCCTGTCGATGGGGGCCGCGTCGATCCCGTACGTGCGGGCCGCGCTCGCCAAGCACACGCTGGCGCAGTGCGAGCGCGCCGCCGCCGCGGCGCGAGCGGCGGACTCGGCCGAGGAGGCGCGGGTGGCCGCGCAGGCGGTGCTGTCCGGCGAGTAGCCGCCAGGCCGTGCCGGTGTCCGAGGGGCCTTCGCCATGGGCGAGGGCCCCTCGGCGTCTCTCCGTGCGGGCCCCTCGGCGTCTCTCCGTGCGGGCCCCTCGGCGTCTCTCCGTGCGGGCCCCTCGGCGTCTCTCCGTGCGGGTCCCTCGGTGTCCCTCCGTGCGGGTCCCTCGGCGTTTCCCTGTGCGGGTCCCTCCGGGTTTCCGGTGCGGTCGCTGCGCGGGCCCTGGGGTGTCCCGGGCCGTGGCCTGGCCTGTCCCGGGCCGTGGCCTGTCCCGGGCCGTGGGGTGTCCTGGGCTCAGTGGTGCGGGCCGGGTGGGTCGACCTCGAAGCCCGGGCAGTACTCGACGCCCGGTTCGGGGGCGACGGGCTCTCCGGTGTCGGCGTCGGTGCAGTAGGCGTTGAAGACGGCGGCCGCGGAGAGGGGGACCAGGTTGCCGCCGGCCAGGCGCCAGCCGTGGACCCGGTCCTTCGCGCCGGGCCTGCTGGTGCGCAGGACCACTCCCCCGGGCCCGCCGAGGGCGATGCCCGCGGCGAGGACGGTGACGAAGTCCAGTCCGTCCCGGCCGGCGATCACGGGCTCGGCCCCCGGCGCGCCGCCGGTGTCGGCGTGGAGGACGGCCACGAGCTGCTCGTCCTGGGTGGGGATGCTGGCCACCAGGTGGTGGTGGCCGGGGCCGCCGTGCTCCAGGAACCGTTCCAGGACGAGGCCGGCGCGTTCGAACGAGGCGTGGCCGATGTCCTGCCCGCAGTCGGCGCAGGCGCCGAGGCCGGCCAGCAGCAGGGTGGCGTACTCCCAGGTGGCCTGGCGTACGGCTTCGTCCACCAGGAGGGGGACGAGCTCGGCGACGGGCTGCCCGGTGTAGGGCAGGCCGGCGCCGCCCAGCTCGGCGGTGAAGCGGGTGCGGGCGCCCGGGGTGTCGGGGTCCAGGCCGTGGTCCGCGCAGTAGTCGGCGAAGTCGTCCGGGTCGAAGAGGGCGACGACGGTGTGGACCTCCTGGGCGGCGAGGGAGGCGAGCAGGGCGTCGACCTGGCGGAGGTAGTCCTGGTGGTCCTCGAAGGGGAAGGTGTCGTAGCCGCGCATGGCCGCGAAGTCCTGCGCGTCGGCGAGGAGGCCGAGGGTGCTGGGGACCTCGCGGCGCAGGGTGTGGCCGGCCTCGGTGACGGGTGTGCCCGGCGCGGCCCGCTCCGCGCGGCCGTTCCCGTCCCTCTCCCCGCGCCCGGTGCGGTCCGGGCGCTCCGTGTGCTCCGTGTGCTCCGTGCGCCCGGTACGTGTGGTGCGGTTCTCAGGCATGGTGGATCTCCCCCCTGGGTGAGCGCCGGCCGACGGGCGTCGACCGATGCTCACTCAGAGTAGTCACCACCACTGACAGTCACCTCTGTCGGCGGCTGCGGGCCAGCTCCTCGTAGAAGTGGAGCAGGTCGAGGTTGTCCACCGAGCCCGGGTTCACGGCCTTCGCGAGCGGGGTGCCCTGGAGCAGCCGCTTGACGGGGACCTCGATGCGCTTGCCGGTGAGGGTGTGCGGGATGCCGGGGACCTCGATCACCTCGTCGGGGACGTGCCGCGGGGAGAGCTCGGTGCGGATGGTGCTCTTGATGCGGTCCAGCAGGGCCTGGTCCAACGTGGCGCCGGGGGCGAGCTGGACGAAGAGCGGCATCCAGTAGCCGCCGTCCGGCTCCTCCAGCCCGATGACCAGGGATTCCTTGATCTCGGGGAGGCGTTCGACGGCCTCGTAGATGTCGGCGGAGCCCATCCGGACGCCCTGCCGGTTGAGGGTGGAGTCGGAGCGGCCGTGGATGACGACCGAGCCGCGGTCGGTGAGGGTGATCCAGTCCCCGTGGCGCCAGACCCCGGGGAACATCTCGAAGTAGCTCTCGCGGTAGCGGCTGCCGTCGGGGTCGTTCCAGAACCGGACCGGCATGGACGGCATGGGGTTGGTCACCACGAGCTCGCCGACCTCGCCGGTCAGCGGCTTGCCCGAGGGGTCCCAGGACTGGAGGTCGACGGCGAGGCTGGCGGCCTGGAGCTCGCCGATGTGGACGGGCAGGGTGGGCACGCAGCCGGCGAAGCAGCTGCACACGTCGGTGCCGCCGCTGACGGAGGCGATCCACAGGTCGTCGGCCACCTCGTCGTGCAGCCAGCGGAAGCCGTCGGGCGGCAGCGGGGAGCCGGTGGTGGCCACGCACTTCACGGACGACAGGTCGAAGTCGCGGCCCGGGTGGACCTCGGCCTTCTTGCAGGCCATGACGTAGGCGGCGGAGGTGCCGTAGAGGGTGGCGCGGGTGCGTTCGGCGATGCGCCACTGGGCGGCGGTGTCGGGGTGGCCGGGGCTGCCGTCGTAGAGGACGACCGTGGTGCCGGTGAGCAGGCCGGAGACGAGGAAGTTCCACATCATCCAGCCGGTGGAGGTGTACCAGAAGAACCGGTCCCCGGGTCCGAGGTCGCAGTGCAGGCCGAGCTGCTTGAGGTGCTCGACCAGGATGCCGCCCTGGGACTGGACGATGGCCTTGGGCAGGCCGGTGGTGCCCGAGGAGTACAGGACCCACAGCGGGTGGTCGAAGGGGACGGCCTCGAAGACCGGCTCCGCGTCGCCGGCGACCAGGTCGGACCAGGTCAGGGCGCCCTCCGGGGCGGGGGTGCCGAGCAGCGGGATGTGCACGACGGCGCGCAGCGAGGGCAGATCGCGGCGCAGTTCGGCGACGACCTCGCGGCGGTCGTGCTCCTTGCCGCCGTAGCGGTAGCCGTCGACGGTGAACAGGACGACGGGCTCGACCTGCTGGAAGCGGTCCAGGACGCTGCGGGCGCCGAAGTCGGGGGCGCAGGAGGTCCACACGCCGCCGACGGCGGCGGTGGCGAGGAGGGCGACGACGCCCTCGGCGATGTTGGGGAGGTAGCCGCTGACCCGGTCGCCCGGTCGTACGCCGAGGGCGCGCAGTTCGGCGGCGAGCGCGCCGACCTGGCGGCGGAGCTCGGCCCAGGTGACGGGGACGATCTCGTGCGTCTCGTCCACGCACAGCAGGGCGGGGTCCGCGGCGCGCGCCGGGTCCTCGCCGGCGCGCAGGGCGTGCTCGGCGTAGTTGAGGGTGGCGCCGGTGAACCACTGCGCGCCGGGCATCGAGCGGTCGGCGAGGACCTGCTCGTAGGGGGTGGTGAAGCGTACGTCGAACCAGTCGGCGACGGCCCGCCAGAAGGTGTCGAGCTCCTCGACGGACCAGCGGTGCAGCGCCGGGTAGCCGCCGTCGGCGGGGGCGCCGTGGTGCTCGGCGGCCCAGGCCTGGAAGCGGGTGACCGCGGCGGCCGCGATCCGGTCGGGGCCCGGTGTCCAGAGGGCTTCCGGCGTAGGGGCTGAGGTCATGGGCGGGCTCCCGGGGGCGTCTGCGGCTCGCGCCTGGTGTGCGGCTGCGGGGTCTGCCGCGTTCGTCGGATGTGCGTAGGTTCGCACCGCGCGGGGGGTGGTGCGCGGTGGCTCACAGGGGACCATGCCATGTGATCGACATCCGCACCAGAGGTGTCGGGTCCGGTCGCCCGAGATCCATTTCCGGGTGAACGGCAGTTGAACGCGGCCCGCTCGCCCCGCGACCGATGGCAGGGTGATCAGCATGAACGGTCGCGATCTGGTGCGTGCGGTGACGGACCTCGGGACGGCGCGCGGGCGGCGCGCCTGGCGGGCGGCGCTGCGCCACCGGCGCGCGGACGCGGTCGGCCTGCCGCCGCGCGGCCCCGAGCGGGCCCGGGTCCCCGGCGCCCTGACGGGCGCCGAGCCGCGCCCGGGCGGGGGTGTGCTGCGCTTCGCCCGCTCCGAGCTGCTGGTGCGGGTCACCGTCGGCGGGGCGGTGTTCTGGGGCTGGGACGGGGCGCTGCCGACGCCCTCGTACGCGCTGGTCGGCGAGGGGCCGGAGGCGGATCCGCGGGCGGTGCTGGAGCCGGACACCGGCGGCGGCTGGCGCGTGGTGTCGGAGCGGGTGACGGTGGCGGTGTCCCGGCACGGCGCGGTGGAGGTGCGCACGCCCGGCGGCGCGGTGCTGCGGCGCGAGCTGCCGCCGCGGTGGTGGGAGCCGGTGGGGGCGGTCGGCGGGGCGCGCTGGCAGCAGCGCTCGGAGGTCGGCCCGGACGCCCGGTTCTTCGGGCTGGGCGGGCGGGCCTCGGGGCCGCGGCTGCGCGACGGGACGTACCGGCTGTGGAACACCGACCCGCGCGGCGGGTTCGGGCCGGGCGACGATCCGCTGTACATCACGATGCCGGTGCAGCTGGTGGTGGCGGACGCCGGCACGCACCTGAGTTTCTACGACAACACCTGGGACGGCCGGGTCCTGCTGCGCGAGGGCGAGGAGGGCGCGGGCTCGGGTGCGGACCGGCCCGGGGTGAGCGAAGTCCGCATGGACGGCGGCCCGTTGCGCTGCTGGGTGCTGGTGGGGACGCCGTCCCGGGTGCTGCAGGGCTGGTCGGGGCTGACCGGCGCGGCGGCGGTGCCGCCCGAGTGGGCGCTGGGCCATCAGCACGCGCGCTGGGGGTTCGGCACCGCCGAGGAGGTGCGGCGGATCGTGGCCGGGTACACCGCGCGGGGGCTGCCGCTGTCGGCGCTCCATCTGGACATCGACCACTTCGACGGGCACCGCGTGTTCACGGTGGACGGCGGGCGCTTCCCCGATCTGCCGGGGTTGGCCCGGGAGTTGGAGGCGGCCGGGGTGCGGCTGGTGTCGATCGTGGACCCGGCCGTGAAGGTGGAGGAGGACCCGGAGGGGGTGTACGCGTCGGGGCGGGCGGTCGGGCCGGCCGGGGCGTTCGTGCGGGACGCGCGGGGGCAGGAGGTGCGCGGCGAGGTCTGGCCCGGGGAGTGCGCGTATCCGGACTTCACCGATCCGCTGGTGCGCCGGTGGTGGGGCGGGCTGTACGAGGAGCGGCTGCGGCAGGGCTTCACGGGGTTCTGGCACGACATGAACGAGCCGGTGTCCTTCACCCCGGCGGTGTTCCCCGACCAGACGCTGCCGAGGTCGGCGCGGCACGCGCTGGACGGGGCGGGCGGTGACCACCGGGCCGCGCACAACGTCTACGGGCTGGCGATGGCGCGGGCCGGCTACGAGGGCCTGGTACGGCTGCGGCCGGCGGAACGGCCGTTCCTGTTCTCCCGGTCGGGGTGGGCGGGGATGCAGCGGTACGGCGGCACGTGGTCGGGGGACGTGGACACCGGCTGGGAGGGGCTGCGGGCCTCGCTGGCGCTGGTGCTGGGGATGGGGCTGTGCGGGGTGCCGTACTCGGGGCCGGACGTGGGCGGCTTCGGGGGGTCGCCGGAGCCGGAGTTGTTCCTGAGGTGGTTCCAACTGGGGGCGTACCTGCCGTTGTTCCGTACGCACGCCGCGCTGTGGGCGGGGCGGCGCGAGCCGTGGGAGTTCGGGCCGGAGGTGCTGGAGGGGGCGCGTGCGGCATTGGCCGAACGCGAGCGGCTGCGGCCGTACTTCGTGTCGCTGGCGCATCTGGCGCGGCGGACCGGGGCGCCGTACGTGCGCCCGCTGTGGTGGGGCGCGCCGGAGGACCGGGCGCTGCGGGACTGCGAGGACGCGTTCCTGCTCGGGGACTCGCTGCTGGTGGCGCCCGTGCTGGAGCCGGGGGCGGACCGGCGGGCGGTACGGCTGCCCAGGGGGCGGTGGTACGACACCGCGACCGGGGCGGCGTACGAGGGTCCGGGCCAGGTGCTGCTGGACGCGCCGCGCGGCCGGATCCCGGTCCTGGCCCGGGCGGGCACGGTGCTGCCGGTCCGCGGTGCGGACGGCACCGCGACCCTGGAGGCCTGGGCCCCGGCGGCGGGCCGGACCGGGGGCGGGGTGATCGCGCGCGACCCGGGCCCCGGCTTCGAACCGGCCGAGCTGGAGCGGCTCACGGTGCGGTGGCGTGAGGGCCAGGTGGTGGTGGAGGGCGAGGACGGGACGGAGCTGAAGGTCCGCGTGCGCGGGTTGTGAGGCGGGGACGCGGCCCGCGTGACGGGCGAACCGGGGCCCGCGTGACGGGCGGACGGGCGCACCGGCGGGCGGGCGCACGGGCGGGCGGGCGGACGGGCAGGCGCACGGGTCGCCGGAGCGCCGGGCCGACCGGCCGCCGGGTCAGGTGTAGCGGCCCGCGAACCACGCGGCGGCCGCCGCGGTGTGCAGGGGGAAGGCCAGTTCCGCCGGGCCGCGCAGGACGTGCCAGCCCGTCGTCTCGTCGGTGGGCAGCGACGGCGGCAGGGTGTCGGCGGGGCGGGCCGGGAGCAGGCCGAACAGGAGCAGGTGGCCGGCCGGGGAGCTGAGCGCGTCCGCGAGGGCGACCTCGTCGGCCGGCGCCTCGATGCCGGTCTCCTCGCGCAGTTCGCGGACGACGGCGTCGCGCCAGCCCTCGCCGAAGTCGATGAAGCCGCCGGGCAGGGCGGTCCCGCCCCGTGCCGGCTCGATGGTCCGGGTGATGACGACGAGGCCGGTCCCCCGGTCGTCGGTCACGGGGAGCAGGGCGACGGCGACCGGCAGGGGGTTGCGGTAGGTGACCGTACGGCAGGCGGTGCAGGCGCGCGGCCAGTCGGCCGTCTCGAACGGTGCTCCGCAAGTGGAGCAGTGGGAGTCCCTCAGCTGTGGCGCCATGGCGTGATCGTAGGCCACGTGCCGGGCGGGCGGGGGCCGTCGGCCCGCGACCGGTGACCTCCGCGGCTTTCTGCGGCAGACTTCTGACGCTACGTCAGATACAGCGCGGCGGCTTCCGTCGCGGCGCGGAGATGGGGAGTGTCGTGGAGCGAACGCGCAAGCCCGTGGTCCACGGGTGGTTCACGCAGACGACCGGGTCGGCGGCGGAGGGCTTCCGGCTGCTCGGGACGAAGTGCGGTGGCTGCGGGGCGGTGTTCTTCCCCCGGGAGGACGCCTTCTGCCGCAACCCCGGCTGCGCGGGCGGGGACCTCACCGAGGTGCCGCTGTCGCCGCGCGGGCGCGTGTGGTCGTACACCGACGGGCGCTACCGCCCGCCGGCCCCGTACGTCTCCGATCCCGAGGCGCCCTGGGAGCCGTACACGCTGGTGGCCGTCGAGCTGGAGGCCGAGCGGATGGTGGTGCTCGGCCAGGCGGCTCCCGGCATCGGGGCGGCGGACCTGGCCGTGGGGATGGAGATGGAAGTGGTGCCCGGGGTGCTGAACGAGGACGCCGGGACCACCTGGACCACCTGGCACTTCCGGCCGGTGGGGGTGGACGCGTGAGCGGCGACGTGGTGGTCCTCGGCGCCGGGATGCACCCCTGGGGCAAGTGGGGCCGCTCCTTCGTGGAGTACGGGCGGGCGGCGGCCGCGGCGGCGCTGGCGGACGCCGGGCTCGACTGGCGGGACGTGCAGTCGGTGGTCGGCGCCGACACGGTGCGCGGCGGCTACCCGGGCTACGTCGCCGGCGCCACCTTCGCGCGGGCGCTCGGCTGGCAGGGCGCCCGGGTGACCAGCGTCTACGCGGCCTGCGCCTCGGGGGCGCAGGCGATCTCCACGGCCCGGGCCCAGATCCTGGCGGGGCTGGCCGAGGTGGTCCTGGTGGTGGGCGCGGACGCCGCGCCCAAGGGCTTCTTCGCACCGGCGGGCGGGGACCGGCCGGACGATCCGGACTGGCTGCGGTTCCGGGTGCTCGGGGCGACCAACCCGGCGTACTTCGGGCTGTACGCGCGCCGCCGGATGGCGCTGCACGGCGACACACCGGAGGACTTCGCGCGGGTCAAGGTGAAGAACTCGGCCGCCGGGGCGCTCAATCCGTACGCCCGCTACCGGACGGCGGTCTCGGCGCAGGAGGTGGCGGCGTCGCCGCTGGTCGCCGATCCGCTGCGGCTGCTCGACATCTGCGCGACCTCCGACGGCGGGGCGGCGCTGGTGCTGGCCGGGGCGGACTTCGCGCGGGCGCGCGGGATCACGGATCCGGTGCGCATCCGGGCCGTGTCCACGGTGACGCCGACCTATCCGCGCACGCTGCTGGACCTGCCCGACATCGCCACCGACTCGGCCGCGGGACTGCTGCCGGAAGGCGCGCGGGACTCGTTCCGGTCCTCGATCGCGCGGGCCGCGTACGAGGAGGCGGGGATCGGGCCGGAGGACCTGTCGCTGGCCGAGGTGTACGACCTGTCCACCGCGCTGGAACTGCAGTGGTACGAGGACCTCGGGCTGTGCGGGCCCGGCGAGGGGGCCGAGCTGGTGCGGGAGGGCGCGACCGCCCTCGGCGGCCGGATCCCGGTCAACACCAGCGGTGGCCTGGCCTCGTTCGGCGAGGCGGTGCCGGCGCAGGCGATCGCCCAGGTGTGCGAGCTGACCTGGCAGCTGCGGGGCACGGCGGGCGACCGCCAGGTGGCCGGGGCGCGGGTCGGGATCACCGCGAACCAGGGGCTGTTCGGGCACGGCTCGGCCGTCGTCGCGGTCCGCTGAGGCCGGAACCGGACCCTCGGCGCGCGCCCCGGACAGGTGCTGCTGTCCGAACGCTTGACGGCCTGCGGCGGCAGGTTCACACTGCCTGCACAGTCGCACGCGCCCGGCGGCGGGCGCGTCCCCCAACCCCCCATGAGAGCCGCGGCCCGTACCCCAGTCGGCGGGGGTACGGGCCGCCTCCACGCGTTCCGTACGGCGGTGGCCGGCTCCGGTCCGGGACCGGCCCCGGGGCAGGTCGGGGGCCGGTCCGGGGTAGGGCCGGGGTAGGTCCGGGGTAGGTCCGCGGTGTGCGGACCGGCCGGTCAGACCTGGGCGGCCTGGCGGCGGGCGCGGGCCAGGGACATCGCGTGCTCCACGACCCCCACCAGCACGTCCTTGACCGACTCCCGGTCCCGGGCGTCGCACAGCAGGACCGGCACCTCCGGTTCCAGGTCCAGTGCCTCGCGCACGGTCACCACCGGGTGCCGGTCGGCGCCGTCGAAGCAGTTGACCGCGACCAGGAACGGCAGCCCGCGCCGCTCGAAGTAGTCCACGGCGGCGAAGCAGTCGGCGAGCCGGCGGGTGTCGGCGAGGACCACCGCACCCAGCGCGCCCTGCGCCAGCTCGTCCCACAGGAACCAGAACCGGTCCTGGCCCGGGGTGCCGAACAGGTACAGGACCAGGTCCTCGCGCAGCGTGATCCGGCCGAAGTCCATGGCCACGGTGGTGGTGCTCTTGGTCTCCACCCCGCTGAGGTCGTCGACGGCCGCGCTCGGTTCGGACAGGAGCTCCTCCGTGCGCAGCGGTCTGATCTCGCTGACCGCACTGACCAGGGTGGTCTTGCCGACCCCGAAGCCGCCGGCGACCAGGATCTTCAGGGTCAGCGGCTCGATCGGCGACACGGCGTGCATCACGCCGGTGCGGCTAGAGCGCCCGAAGGCCATCGATCACCTCACGCAGAATGGATTCGTCGGGGAGTTCGGCCGGCGGTACCGGCCGGGTCACGTGGACCAGTTCGTCGTCCACGAGGTCGCCGATCAGGACGCGGACGACCCCGACCGGAAGGTCGAGGTCCGCCGCGAGTTCCGCGACCGACTGCGGCCGTTGCCGGCACAGCTGGAGGATCTCGGCGTGCTCCGGCGCCAGCGTCAGCTCCCATGCCGGGTCGTCGGCCGCCGGCTCGGCGACCACGAGCGCGATGAGGTCGAGCCGGTGCTGGGCCGCGTGGCTCGTCCGCCCGCGCGTCATCGCGTACGGGCGGACGACGGGGCCCGCCTCCTCGTCGAACCAGTGCGGGTGCCCGCCCGGGGCGCGGTCGGGGGCGTGGGGGGTGCCGGTGAGCTCCTGGCCCTGGTCGCTCATGCCCTGCTGCCTCACCCTCCGGCTGGCAGCCCGGTGCGCGGGGCCGTCCCGAGGTGGGTGCCCACCCGCTTGACCATCAGGGTCATCTCGTACGCGACCTGGCCCACGTCGGAGTCCGCGTCGGAGAGCACGGCCAGGCAGCTGCCGTCGCCGGCGGCCATGACGAACAGGAACGCCTCGTCCAGCTCGACCACGGTCTGGCGGACCTGCCCGGACTCGAAGTGGCGGCCGACGCCCTTGGCCAGGCTGTGGAAGCCGGAGGCGACGGCGGCCAGGTGCTCGCTGTCCTCCCGGGTCAGGTCCCGGGAGGAGCCGGTGGGCAGGCCGTCGCTGGAGAGGATCACCGCCTTGCGGATGCTGGCGACCCGGTCGACCAGCTCGTCCAGGAGCCAGCCCAACTGGCCCCCGCGTCCCTTGGCGTCGTTGCTGCCTGCGGTCTGCGGTGCGGTCATCGACCGTCCCCCTCGTTCTCGTTCTCGTTGCGGTGCCCGGGGCCGGTCGTGGCGCTGCCGCCGGACCCGGCCTCGGGCTGCTGCTCTGCGTTCTGTCGGCGGCCGGCGGTCCAGCCGCGCTGGAGCGCGGACATCCGCGCCCGTACCTCGTCCGCGTCGCGGTCGGCGAACGCCTCGGCGGGGGCGTCGGCGGCCGCTCGGGCCGGGGCGTCCCTCAGCTGGGGCGCGAGGTTCGCCTGCCGGATCCTGCGGGGCAG
>NZ_JAJAUY010000164.1 GCF_020532625.1 Streptomyces antimicrobicus
TGGCCCCGCCACGGGCGGCCCCGCCCCGCCCCCGCTCAAGCCTGAGGCGTGCGCGCGTCGTAGCGGGCGAAGGCCGGCCAGCGGGCGGCGAGGAGGGCCAGGGCGGCGACGCACGCCAGGCCGCCGCCGGTGATGGCGGTGGTCGGCGAGGTCAGGTCGGCGACGGTGCCGGAGACGAAGTCGCCGAGCCGGGGCCCGCCGGCCACCACCACGATGAACACGCCCTGGAGCCGCCCGCGCATCTCGTCGGGGGTCGCGGCCTGGAGCATCGTGGTGCGGAACACCATGGAGATGGTGTCGGACCAGCCGGCCAGCGCGAGGAAGAACAGCCCCAGCCAGAGGTTGCGGGTCAGCCCGAACACGGCGACGGCCAGCCCCCAGGCCGCCACGGACAGCAGGATGGCCAGCCCGTGCCGCCGGATCCGCCCCTGCCAGCCGGAGAACAGCCCGCCCAGCAGGGCGCCCACCGCCGGGGCCGCCACCAGCAGGCCCACCGTCCGGGCGTCGCCGCCGAACCACAGCACGGCGACGGCCGGGAACAGCGCCTTCGGCTGCGCCAGCACCATGGCGCACATGTCGGAGAAGAAGGTCATCCGCACGTTGGGCCGGGTGCCGAGGAAGCGCAGCCCGTCCAGCACCGGGGCCCGCCCCCGCTTGCCCTGCTCCCGCTCCGGGCGCATCGAGGGCAGCCGCCACATCGCGTACAGGGCGGCGCTGAAGGCGACGAAGTCGATCAGGTACGCCGCCTGGTAGCCCCACCAGCCGGCGATCAGCCCGCCGAGCATCGGCCCGAGCGTGGCGCCCGAGGTCATGGTCAGCGAGCCCAGCGCATTGGCGGCGGGCAGCTGCTCGGGCGGCAGCAGCCGCGGGATCATGGCTGACCGGGCGGGCGAGTTCAGCGCCGCGCAGACGGCCTGCAGCGCGACGACGGCGTAGAGGAACCACACCCGGTGGTACTCCAGCAGCGCGGCGGCGG
This sequence comes from Streptomyces antimicrobicus, assembly GCF_020532625.1. Lineage (GTDB taxonomy): Bacteria > Actinomycetota > Actinomycetes > Streptomycetales > Streptomycetaceae > Streptomyces > Streptomyces antimicrobicus. Next base: position 977 of record NZ_JAJAUY010000164.1, read on the forward strand.
CGAGCGCGGCCGAGAGCACCGCGGCGCCGGCGGCGCTGGCCAGACCGAGCTTGCGGCGGTCGACGGTGTCGGCGATGGCGCCGCCGTAGAGCCCGAAGACCACGAGCGGGACCAGCGAGAAGAGGCCGACGAGGCCGACCGAGAAGCTGGAGCGCGTGATGTCGTAGACCTGGAGCGAGATCGCCAGCGCGGTCATCGCCTGGCCGATCCACGAGATCGTGTTGCCGAACCACAGCCGCCGGTAGTCGGGGGACGTCCGCAGCGGTGTGAGGTCGGCGAGTACGCGCCGCCTGGGGCGCTCGTCGGGGGTGTCGGCGGGCGGCGTCGGCGAGGTCGTGGCGGTCACAGCGGATGATAACCGGCCAGCAATCACGAACTCGAACAATTGTCTACTTCTTCATGAGGTCGCATCAGCCGCCCCACCTGGACCGATGGCCCCGCGGCCGGTTCAGCGGGCCGCGAACACGCCAGTTCTGCACGACATTTGACTGAATCGTCGCGCGCTTACCCCCTCCGTTCAGCTCATGATGAAACCGACTCGTATGTCCAGGGAGGCGTAGTGATCGAACCTGGCAAAGGCACCGCGAGCGACAATCTCCGCACGCTCGGAACTCTGGGTCGGACCGGGACGGTCCCCCTCACCCTCGGCGTCGAGGAGGAGTTCCTCCTCGTCGACGCCCGCACCTTCCGGGTGGTCCCGGCCGCCCCCCGCGTCCTGGCCACCGCCGAGGGCCAGCCGCACCAGCTGCACGCCGAGGGCACCCGCTACCAGGTGGAGATCTCCACTCCGGTCGCCGAGTCCGCCACGGGCCTGCGCGCCGAGCTCGCCGCCCTGCGGCGCGCCCTCGCCCAGGCGGCCCGCGACCACGGCTGCCGGCTGCTGGCCAGCCCCTCGCCCGTCCTGACCGTGGACCAGCCGCTGCACCTGACCGACGACGAGCCGCGCCAGCGCGAGCAGCACCGCCGCTTCGGCGCGCTGACCGACACCCTGGTCAGCTGCGGCCGCCACGTCCACATCGGCACCCTCGACGTGGACACGGCCGTGGCGGTGTCCAACCGGGTCCGGCCCTGGCTGCCCACCCTGATCGCGCTGGCCGCCAACTCGCCCTTCTGGAACGGCCGCGACACCGGCCATGCCAGCTGGCGCGCCATGGCCTGGTCGTCCTGGCCCTCCGCGGGGCTGCCGCCGCACTTCGGGTCGACCGCCCACTACCGCCGGTCGGTGCAGATCCTGCTCGGCTCGGGGGCCGCCCTGGACACCAAGATGGTCTACTGGGACCTCCGCCCGTCGGGGCGCTGGCCGACGCTGGAGTTCCGGGCCCCGGACATGTCGGCGGACATCGACACCGCCGTCCTGCAGGCCGAACTGGTCCGCGCCCTGGTGGCCACCGCCCTGCGCGAGCTGGCCGAGCACCGCCCGGACCCGGAGATCCGGGAGGACGTCCTGCGCCTGGCCCGCTGGCGGGCCGCCCACGACGGCCTGGAGGGCTTCGGCCTGGACCCGTTCACCGGCGCGGAACTCCCCGCGGCCGGCCTCGCCGAGTCCCTGCTCGACCTGGTCGCCCCGGAACTGGCCGCGGCCGGCGACCTGGACCACGCGGCCCGCACGATGTCGTCCCTGCTGCGCGACGGCTCCGGCGCCCACCGCCAACGCACGGCCTACGCCCACCGCCAGAACCTTTCCGACGTGGTCCGCCACCTGGCGGACGAAACGGAGGCCGTGTAGCGCCCCGCCCCCGAAACGCCCCCGAAACGCGCGGTGCCCCGCCCGGACAGACCGGACGGGGCACCGGACCACCGGACCGAAACGTTTCTTCGGACCGGCCCTGCGGTGGGGCGGGTGGGACTCGAACCCACGGCCGACGGATTATGAGTCCGCTGCTCTAACCGGCTGAGCTACCGCCCCTTACGGCGCGTCGCGCACATTTGTGCGCGCCGTCTGCCGCAGCATAGCCGCTCATACGATCTCCTGCTCCGGATGCCTCGTGTGATCGGCTGCGCCTGCCCAGTGAGACCGTCCTGAGGGCTGCCCGGTTCCAGGGCGGAGGCAAAAAAAGAAGAGGACCCCGCGGGGCCCTCTTCCCTTGGCTCCCCCGGCTGGACTCGAACCAGCAACCCTCCGGTTAACAGCCGAATGCTCTGCCAATTGAGCTACAGGGGATCGCGCTCCCCCGACTGGACTCGAACCAGTAACCTGCCGGTTAACAGCCGGCTGCTCTGCCAATTGAGCTACAGGGGATTGCTGCGTTGCACCGAACAGACCCTCCTCCGGCCTTGCCGGGGGGCGGTCGCCCGCTGCGAGACATAGATTAGCGCAAGCAGGGGGGTGCTCCGCCAATCGGTATCGACGGCAGGCCGGGCACCGACACAGCGAAGGGTGGCAGGCATGCGGTACAAGGTCACGTTCGTCGTCGGACTGGCCCTCGGGTACGTGCTCGGGACGGCCGCCGGGCGCGAGCGCTACGAGCAGCTGAAGAGGTCCGCCCGGGCCGTCGCGCAGAACCCGGCGGTGCGCAACGCGGTCGAGACCGCCGGGCACACCGGCCGCGACGTCGCGGGCAAGGCCTTCGTCGCCGTCGGCGACCGGGTCGAGCACGCGATGCCGAACGGCTTCGGGCACCGGCTGCGCTCGCTGCGCGAGCGCGGCGACGGCCGCGACGACGAGTGGGGCACGAGCAACACGTAGTGCCCCGGCGCGCACTGGGGCCCCCGCGCCCACCGGGAGCCCCCGCGCGTGCGGCAGAATTCTGCGCATGGGGATAGTCGCCGGGCTGGACAGCTCTTCCACCTTCACTCGCATCGTCGTCTGCGACGCCGACACCGGTGCCGTGCTGCGGCAGGGCTACGCGCCCCATCCGCAGCCCGCGGGTGAGGCGAACCCCTACGAGACCGACCCCCAGGCCTGGCTGCTCTCCCTCGGCGAGGCGGCCGGCGGCGGGATCCTCGAAGGCGTCCAGGCCATCGGCGTCTCCGCGCAGCAGCACGGCCTGCTGGCCCTGGACGCGCAAGGAGCCCTCGTCGCCCCCGCGCTCGTCGGCAACGACAAGCGCGGCCAGGTCGCGGCCGCCGACCTCGCCGACAAGCTGGGCGGGCGGCAGGCCTGGACCGAGGCGGTGGGCAGTGTGCCGCAGTCCGCGCAGCCGGTCGCCAAGCTCGCCTGGCTGGCCCGTACCGATCCCGAGGCGGCCCGCCGGATCGCCATGGTCATGTCCCCGCACGACTGGCTGGTGTGGCAGCTGCTGGGCCGGCCCGTGCGGCGCACCACCGACCGCGGTGGCGCCTCCGGCACCGGCTGGTGGTCGGCGGCGAGCGGCTCGTACCGCATCGACCTGGTGGAGCTGGCGCTCGGCCACCGCCCGGTGCTGCCCGAGGTGCTCGGCCCGGCCGAGGCCGCCGGCACCACCCCGGAGGGGCTGCTGATCTCCGCCGGCACCGGCGAGACCATGGCCGCCGCGCTCGGGCTCGGGCTGGGCCCCGGCGACGCGGTGGTGTCGCTGGGCGCGTCCGGTTCGGTGATGGCGGTGCACCACGAGGCGCTCTCCGAGCCGAACGGGCTGATCACCTCGATGGCCGACGCCACGGGCATGCACCTGCCGGTGGTGAACGTCTCCAACGCCGTACGGGCCCTGCGCGGCACCGCCGACCTGCTCGGCACGGACCTGGAGGGGCTCAGCGATCTCGCGCTGAAGTCCACCCCCGGCGCCCACGGCCTGGTCCTGCTCCCCTACCTGGAGGGTGAGCGCACCCCGAACCTGCCGCACACCGCCGGCACCCTGTCGGGGCTGCGCCGGGACTCGATGAAGCCCGAGCACCTGGCGCAGGCGGCGTTCGAGGGCATGCTGTGCGGGCTGGTGGACGCGCTCGACGTGCTGCGCACGCGCGGCGCCGAGATCCGCCGGGTCTTCCTGCTCGGCGCGGCCGCCGAGCTGCCGGCGGTGACGGCCGCCGCGCCGGGGCTCTTCGGCACGCAGATCGTCGTCCCCGCGCCGGCGGACTACGCGGCCCTGGGCGCGGCCCGGCAGGCGGCGTGGGCGCTCGGGGTGGCCCAGGGCACGCTGGCGCCGCACACCCCGCCGCTGTGGCCCGCGCCCGCGGCGCAGGTCTTCGAGCCCGGCGAGGAGCTGCCGGTGTGGCAGGCGGTGCGCCAGCAGTACGTCACCACGCGCGAGCAGATCCATCCCGGCGCCTTCGCCGGCCCGGCCCCGGCCCCCGCCCCGGCGCCGTACCCGACCGGGTACTGACGGGGCGCAGGTGTCGTAGGTCCCGCGCTGGAGCCGCGTCCGCCTTTTGACCTGCCTTTGCGAAAAACGGTGGGGAGATCGGGCCGGGTTGTCCGAAGATGGACCGAACCCCCGATCTTGCGACCCGGAGCCTGCGCGTGCTCATACGACTCTTGCGGACGTCCTTGCGTCCGTACCGCAAACCCATCCTGCTGCTGGTCCTGCTGCAACTGCTGCAGACCAGCGCCGCCCTGTACCTGCCGACGCTGAACGCCGACATCATCGACACCGGCGTCGTCAACGGCGACACCGGCTACATCCTCGGCTTCGGCGCGCTGATGCTCGGCGTCTCGCTGGTGCAGCTCGTCTGCAACGTCGGAGCCGTCTACTACGGCGCCCGTACCTCCGCCGCGGTGGGCCGCGACATCCGCGCCGCGGTCTTCGACCGGGTGCAGAGCTTCTCGGCCAAGGAGCTGGGCCAGTTCGGCGCCCCGTCGCTGATCACGCGGACGACGAACGACGTCCAGCAGGTCCAGATGCTGGTGCTGCTGACCTTCACCCTGATGGTCTCCGCGCCGATCATGTGCGTGGGCGGCATCTTCATGGCGCTCTCGCTCGACGTGAAGCTCTCCGGGGTGCTGCTGGCCGTGGTGCCGGTGCTGGGCCTCTCGGTCGGCGCGATCGTCTGGAAGACGCGCCCGCTGTTCCGGCTGATGCAGGAGCGCCTCGACACCGTGAACCGGGTCCTGCGCGAGCAGATCACCGGCAACCGGGTGATCCGCGCCTTCGTCCGCGACGGCTACGAGCAGCAGCGCTTCGCCGGGGCGAACACCGACCTGACCGCGGTGTCGCTGTCGGCCGGCCGGCTGATGGCCCTGATGTTCCCGGCCGTCATCGTCGTGATCAACATGTCCAGCGTGGCCGTGATCTGGTTCGGCGCCATGCGGATCGACAGCGGCGGCATGGAGATCGGCCAGCTGACGGCCTTCCTCGCCTACCTGATGCAGATCGTCATGGCGGTGATGATGGCCACCTTCATGTTCATGATGGTGCCGCGCGCCGAGGTCTGCGCCGAGCGCATCCAGGAGGTCCTGGACACCTCCTCCAGCGTGGTCCCGCCCGCCGAGCCGGTGCGCGCCCTGGCCCGCCGCGGCGAGCTGGAGCTGCGCGCGGCGGACTTCCGCTACCCGGGCGCCGAGGCGCCCGTGCTGCGCGGGGTGGACCTGGTGGCCCGGCCCGGTGAGACCACCGCCGTGATCGGCTCCACGGGCAGCGGCAAGTCCACCCTGCTGGGGCTGGTGCCGCGGCTGTTCGACGCGACCGGCGGCACGGTGCTGGTGGACGGCGAGGACGTGCGCCGGATCGACCCGGCGCTGCTGGCCCGTACGGTCGGCCTGGTGCCGCAGAAGCCGTACCTGTTCTCCGGAACGGTCGCCTCCAACCTCCGCTACGGCCGCCCCGACGCGACCGACGAGGAGCTGTGGCGGGCCCTGGAGGTCGCCCAGGCCAAGGGCTTCGTCTCGGAGCTGGAGGGGGGCCTGGAGGCGCCCGTCACCCAGGGCGGCACCAACGTCTCCGGCGGTCAGCGCCAGCGGCTGGCGATCGCCCGCACGCTGGTGCAGCGCCCGGAGATCTACCTGTTCGACGACTCCTTCTCGGCGCTGGACTACGCCACCGACGCGGCGCTGCGCGCGGCGCTGGCGCGCGAGACGCAGGACGCGACCGTGGTGATCGTCGCCCAGCGGGTGTCGACCATCCGGGACGCCGACCGGATCATCGTCCTGGACGAGGGGCAGGTGGTGGGCGAGGGACGCCACCACGAGCTGATGGCCGGCAACGAGACCTACCGGGAGATCGTCCTCTCCCAGCTGACGGAGGCGGAGGCCGCATGAGCGGGCCCGGTGGACGGATGATGATGGGTCCGGGCCAGCAGTCCCTGGACTTCAAGGGTTCCGGCAAACGGCTGCTCAAGCAGCTCGCCCATGACCGGCTCAAGCTGTGGGGCATGGTCGTGGCCGTGTTCGGCAGCGTGGCCATGACGGTGATCGGCCCGAAGATCCTGGGCCGGGCGACCGACCTGGTGTTCGCGGGGATCGTCGGCCGCCGGATGCCGGAGGGCATCACCAAGGAGCAGGCGCTCGACGGCCTGCGCGCCCGGGGCGAGGACGGCACGGCCGACATGCTGTCGGGCACCGACTTCACCCCCGGCCAGGGCATCGACTTCGGTGCCGTGGGGGTCGTGGCCCTGTGGGCGGTGGTCGTCTTCGCGCTGGCCGGCCTGCTGATGCTGGTCGCGACCCGGCTGTCGAACCATGTGATGAACGACACGCTGTTCCGCATGCGCGAGGAACTCCAGGCCAAGCTGTCGCGGCTGCCGCTGTCGTACTTCGACCGGCAGAAGCGCGGCGAGGTGCTGAGCCGGGCGACCAACGACATCGACAACGTGGGGCAGACCCTCCAGCAGACGATGGGGCAGCTGCTGAACTCGCTGCTGACGATCGTCGGCGTGCTGGCGATGATGTTCTGGATCTCGCCGGTCCTGGCGCTGGTGGCGCTGGTGACGGTGCCGATCTCGATCTACGTCGCCACGAAGATCGGCAAGAAGTCGCAGCCGCAGTTCGTGGCGCAGTGGAAGACCACCGGCGCGCTGAACGCGCACATCGAGGAGATGTACTCCGGGCACACCCTGGTGAAGGTCTTCGGCCGGCAGCAGGAGTCGGCGCAGACCTTCGCCGAGCAGAACGAGGCGCTCTTCCAGGCGTCGTTCAAGTCCCAGCTGGTCAGCGGTGTGATGCAGCCGGTGATGTTCTTCATGTCGAACATCAACTACGTGCTGGTGGCGGTCGTCGGCGGCCTCAAGGTGGCCTCGGGCACCCTGTCGATCGGTGACGTGCAGGCCTTCATCCAGTACTCCCGCCAGTTCTCGATGCCGCTGACGCAGGTCGCGTCGATGGCGAACCTGGTGCAGTCCGGCGTCGCCTCCGCCGAGCGGGTCTACGAGCTGCTGGACGCGGCCGAGCAGGAGCCGGACGCCGAGGTGCCGGAGCGGCCCGAGAAGCTGCGCGGCGCGGTGTCGCTGGAGAAGGTCGCCTTCCGCTACGAGCCGGACAAGCCGCTCATCGAGGACCTGTCGCTGTCCGTCGAGCCCGGCCAGACCGTGGCCATCGTCGGCCCGACCGGCGCCGGCAAGACCACGCTGGTCAACCTGCTGATGCGGTTCTACGAGGTCACGGGCGGCCGGATCGCCCTCGACGGGGTGGACATCGCCAGGATGACCCGCGAGGAACTGCGCGCGGGCATCGGCATGGTGCTGCAGGACACCTGGCTGTTCGGCGGCACCATCGCGGACAACATCGCCTACGGCGCCTCGCGCGAGGTCAGCCGCGAGCAGATCGAGGCGGCGGCGAAGGCCGCGCACGCCGACCGGTTCATCCGGACCCTGCCCGACGGCTACGACACCGTGCTCGACGACGAGGGCGCGGGCGTCAGCGCCGGCGAGAAGCAGCTGATCACCATCGCCCGGGCGTTCCTGTCCGACCCGGTGATCCTGGTGCTCGACGAGGCGACGAGCTCGGTGGACACCCGGACCGAGGTGCTCATCCAGAAGGCCATGGCGCGCCTGGCGCACGGCCGGACGTCGTTCGTCATCGCGCACCGGCTGTCCACGATCCGCGACGCCGACGTGATCCTGGTCATGGAGAACGGCTCGATCGTCGAGCAGGGCTCGCACGAGGAGCTGCTGGCGGCGGACGGGGCCTACGCCCGGCTGTACGCGGCGCAGTTCGCGCAGGCGGTGGCCGAGGTCGACTGACCGGCGCCACGCCCGGCCGCCCGGCGGTGCGCCTGGCGCACGGCCGCCCGGCGGTGCCCCTGGCGCACGGCCGCCCGGCGGCCGCACGCCACGCCATCGGGGTGCCCTCGTCCGAGGGCACCCCTCGCGCGTTCCCCCGAAGGCCGAACGGGCGGCCGGCGCCGGGCGCGCGGGCGGCCGGGGTCAGTCGAGGTAGCCGCGCAACTGGTCGGCGAAGGCGTGGTCGCGCAGCTTGTTGAGGGTCTTGGACTCGATCTGGCGGATCCGTTCGCGGGTCACGCCGAAGATCCGGCCGATCTCCTCCAGGGTGCGGGGGCGGCCGTCGTCGAGGCCGTAGCGCAGCTGGACCACCTTGCGTTCGCGCTCGCCGAGGGTGGACAGCACGGCCTCCAGGTGCTCGCGGAGCAGGAAGAAGGCGGCGGACTCCACGGGCGAGGCGGCGTCGCCGTCCTCGATCAGGTCGCCGAGGGCGACGTCGTCCTCCTCGCCGACGGGCGCGTGCAGCGAGACCGGCTCCTGGGCCAGCCGCAGCACCTCGCTGACCCGCTCCGGCGTCAGTTCCAGGTGGACGGCGACCTCTTCGGCGGTGGGTTCGTAGCCGCGCTCCTGGAGCATGCGGCGCTGCACCCGTACGACGCGGTTGATCAGTTCGACGACGTGCACGGGGACGCGGATGGTGCGGGCCTGGTCGGCCAGCGCCCGGGACATGGCCTGGCGGATCCACCAGGTGGCGTAGGTGGAGAACTTGTAGCCGCGGGCGTAGTCGAACTTCTCGACCGCGCGGATCAGGCCCAGGTTCCCCTCCTGGACCAGGTCCAGCATGGTCAGGCCGCGGCCGACGTAGCGTTTGGCGACGGAGACCACCAGCCGCAGGTTGGCCTCGATCAGCCGGCGTTTGGCCATCCGGCCCATGACCACGAGCTTGTCGAGGTCCACGGCGAGCTGGGAGTCCAGGTCGGGCGTGGTGCCGAGCTTCTCCTCGGCGAACAGCCCGGCCTCCACCCGGCGCGCCAGTTCCACCTCCTCCGCCGCGGTGAGCAGCGGGATCCTGCCTATCTCGCGCAGGTACTGCCGGAACAGGTCGGCGGAGGGGCCCCCTCCGCCCCCGCCGTCGGTGCTCCGTCGCTGATCCGGTACCCGTTCGACGAGCTCCAGCGGCTCGGGATCGTCGTCCACCGCCTCCGCCTCGGGCTCGGACAGCGGCTCGGCCTCGGACGCGGGTGCGGGCGCGAGCTCGTCGGCGGATTCGCTCAGGGTCAGGGTCTGGGTCTGCACGGGGGCGACCTCCAGGGCTGGAGAGGACTCGAGCACCGCAACTCAGTGTGGGGCACGGCAAGTCACCGCCACGAGGGGCGTGCGAGGACTTTTTGAGTCCGGTGCGTGACCGGATGGTTACCCGCCGGACGGCGGCGCGATACCCCTCGTACGGATGTCCGGCCGGGGCATCCCTGTGTGCCCGGCCGGATGTCGCCGGTGCCCCGGCCGGGTCCGGCCCGTCGCGTCAGCTCTCCACGGCCTCCAGGCGGACCGCGCACACCTTGAACTCCGGCATCCGCGAGACCGGGTCCAGGGCCGGGTTGGTGAGGGAGTTGGCCCGGCCCTCGCCGGGCCAGTGGAACGGCATGAAGACGGTGTCGGCGCGGATGGTGTCGGTGATCCGGGCCGGGGCGACGGCCCGCCCGCGCCGGGAGACCACCGCCAGCGGCCGGCCCTCCACGGCGCCCACGCGGGCGGCGAGGCGGGGGTGGAGCTCCACGAACGCGCCGGGCGCGGCCGCGTTCAGCTCGGGCACCCGCCGGGTCTGGGCTCCGGACTGGTACTGGGCCACCACCCGGCCGGTGGTGAGCAGCACCGGGTACTCCTCGTCCGGCAGTTCGGCGGCGTCGCGGTGGGCGACGGGGACGAAACGGGCGCGGCCGTCGTCGGTGGCGAACCGGTCCAGGAACAGCCGCGGGGTGCCGGACTCCCCCTCCGGGCAGGGCCAGAAGACGCCGTCCTCGGCGGCGATGCGGCCGTAGGAGATGCCGGAGTAGTCGGCGGGGCCGCCGGCGGAGGCCCGGCGCAGCTCGTCGAATACCTCCTCCGGGTCGGTCGGGAAGCCCTTCTCCACACCGAGCCGGGCGGCCAGGGCGTGCAGCACCTCCAGGTCGGTGCGCACGCCCGGGGGCGGGGTCAGCGCGCGGCGGCGCAGCAGGACCCGGCCCTCCAGGTTGGTGGTGGTGCCGGTCTCCTCGGCCCACTGGGTGACGGGCAGCACGACGTCGGCGAGGGCGGCGGTCTCGGACAGGACGACGTCGGCGACGGCCAGGAAGTCCAGCGACCGGACGCGGTCCTCGACGTGGGCGGCGCGCGGGGCGGAAACGACGGGGTTGGAACCCATGAGCAGCAGGGCCCGGACCTCGGTGCCGAGGGCGTCGAGGAGTTCGTAGGCGCTGCGGCCGGGTCCGGGCAGGGAGTCGGGGTCCACGCCCCAGACGCCCGCCACATGGGCACGGGCGGCGGGGTCGGTGAGCTTGCGGTAGCCCGGCAACTGGTCGGCCTTCTGGCCGTGCTCGCGCCCGCCCTGGCCGTTGCCCTGGCCGGTCAGGCAGCCGTAGCCGGACAGCGGGCGGCCGGCCCGGCCGGTGGCCAGGCACAGGTTGATCCACGCGCCGACGGTGTCGGTGCCCTTGGACTGCTGCTCGGGGCCACGGGCGGTGAGGACCATGGCCGACTCGGGCGCGCAGAACATCCGTACCGCCTCGCGCAGCTTGGGCACGGGCACGCCGGTGATCCGCTCGACCAGTTCGGGCCAGTGGGCCATGGCGGCGGCGCGGGCCTCGGCCCAGCCGGTGGTGCGGGCGGCGATGAACTCCTCGTCCGTCCGGCCCTCCGCGACGACCAGGTGCAGCAGACCCAGGGCCAGCGCCAGGTCGGTGCCGGGACGGGGAGCCAGGTGCAGATCGGCCTGTTCGGCGGTGCGGGTGCGGCGCGGGTCGACGACGATCAGGGTGCCGCCGTTCTCCTTGAGCTCGGTGAGGTAGCGCAGCGCCGGCGGCATCGTCTCGGCGAGGTTGGAACCGACGAGGATCACACAGCCGGTGCGCGGGACGTCCTCCAGCGGGAACGGCAGCCCGCGGTCCAGCCCGAACGCCCGCTGGTGCGCGGCGGCGGCCGACGACATGCAGAACCGGCCGTTGTAGTCGATCTGCGAGGTGCCCAGCACGACCCGGGCGAACTTGCCCAGGCTGTACGCCTTCTCGTTCGTCAGGCCGCCGCCCCCGAACACGCCGACGGCGTCGGCGCCGTGCGCGCCGCGGGTGGCGGACAGGCCCGCGGCGACGGCGTCGAGGGCCTCCTCCCAGGTGGCCGGCTCCAGCCGCCCGGCGCGGGATCGGATCAGCGGACCGGTCAGGCGCACCCGGGAGGACAGCACGGCGGGAGCGGTACGGCCCTTGCCGCACAGGGCTCCCCGGTTGACAGGGAACTCGGCGCGCTCCACCACCTCCACGCCGGCACCCCCCTCGTCGGGACGGAGGTTCATCCCGCATTGCAGGGCGCAGTACGGACAGTGCGTGGCGGTGGTGTGCATGCGACCCAGGCTGCGACGACGGTGTTACGCCCACCGCCCCCGCGCGTTACGAACACCGATGCGCGACCTCCCCGCCGGGCCCGCGGCCCGGTGAGGTCCGGGGCGACGCCTCCGACCGGGGGGCAGCCGCTGTGGGGGGGCGGCGCCGGGGGGTGGGCCGGCCTGGCCCTTGGGGGTGCGGACCGGGGGGAGGCCAGCCGCCATGGGGGCGGACCGGCGGGGTGCGGCCAGCCGCTGTAGGGGTGTGGACCGGCGGGGGGGGCGGCCAGGCCCTCGGGGGCGGACCCGCGAGGCGCGGCGAGCCCCCGTGGGGCTGCGGACCGGCGGGCGAGTGGCCAAGCCCTCGGGGGCAGACCGGCGAGGCGCGGCGACCCCCCGTGGGGCTGCGGACCGGCGGGCGAGTGGCCAAGCCCTCGGGGGCAGACCGGCGAGGCGCGG
>NZ_JAJAUY010000165.1 GCF_020532625.1 Streptomyces antimicrobicus
TCGGCCGGTCGGCCGGGAGGCCGGTCGGCCGGTCGGCCGGGAGGCCGGTCGGCCGGTCGGCCGGGAGGCCGGTCGGCCGGTCGGCCGGGACCCGAAAGGCCGGCAGCCGGAAGGCCGGTCCCGCCGGGACCCGAAAGGCCGGCAGCCGGAAGGCCGGTCCCGCCGGGACCCGAAAGGCCGGCAGCCGGAAGGCCGGACGGCCGGGACCCGGGGCGGTGGTGTCGGCGGTGCTCTTGACGTGGGTCGGGCCCGACCACATGATGGCGCCGTCCTCCTCCCCTCCCTGGCCTTCGCGCGCCGTCAGCGCTCCTCCCGCCGCCCGGGACCCACCGCCGGAGCCGTCCAGTGACCCCTCGCCCCTCGACGGTCCTCGCGATGGACCCCCGCACCCGCGCGGCCGTGCTCGGCCCCCGGATGCTCACCGACCTGCTGCGGGTCGCGGACGTCGACCCCCAGCTCCTGGTCACGGACTTCGCCGATCCCCACCCGGCGCTCGCGCACCGGCTGGGCACGGCCGAGGTGCTGTTCACCGGCTGGGGCTGCCCGCCGCTCGACGCCGCCGCGCTGGACCGGATGCCCCGGCTGCGCGCCGTCGTCCACGCCGCCGGCAGCGTCAAGCACCATGTCACCCCGGTCTGCTGGGAACGCGGCCTCCTGGTCTCCAGCGCGGCCGCCGCCAACGCCGTCCCCGTCGCCGAGTTCACCCTCGCCGCCGTCCTCCTCTCCAACAAGCGGGTCCTGGAGGCCGCCCACGCCTACCGCGCCGCCCGCGGCCCGGTCGACGTCCTCGGCCGCTACCCCACCGCGGGCAACTACCGGCGCACGGTCGGCCTGGTCGGGGCCTCGCTCGTCGGCCGACGGGTCCTGGAACTGCTGCGCCCCTTCGACCTGCGGGTCCTCGTGCACGACCCGTACGCCGATCCGGGCGACCTCGCCGTGCTGGGCGCCGAGGCGTGTGCGCTGGAGGACCTGCTGCGCCGCAGCGACGTGGTGAGCCTGCACGCTCCGGCCCTCCCCGGCACCCGCCACCTCCTGGACGCGACCCGGCTCGCCCTGATGCGGGACGGGAGCACCCTGATCAACAGTGCCCGCGGCGCCCTGGTGGACACCGAGGCCCTCACCCGCGAGCTGGTCTCGGGACGGCTGCACGCCGTCCTGGACCACACCGAGCCCGAGGTGCTGCCGGCCGACTCCCCGCTGTTCGACCTGCCGAACGTCCTGCTCACCCCGCACATGGCCGGCTCGCTCGGCGGTGAGCTGGACCGGCTGGCGGCCACGGCCGTGGCGGAAGTCGCCCGCTACGCCCAGGGACTGCCCTTCCGGCACGCGGTCGACCCGGACCGGCTCGGGTCTTCGGCCTGACCCGCGACCACCTCCTCGTCGGTCCGCCCGCCGGGCACCAGGCCCGCCAGGTAGGCCCGGCCCCCGGTGAGCAGGCCGGGCAAGTCGGGGGCGTCGGGGTACCAGCGCTTCTCGTACTCCCAGCACAGCCAGCCGTCCGACGGTGCCTCGGCGACGGCCTCCGCCAGCGGCAGGGCCCCCGCCCCGAGCGCGAGGGGGCTGAGCTCGCCCGCCGAGGCCACGTCCTTGACCTGGACGTACCCCAGGTGTCCCGCCAGGGCCCGCCGGGTGTCGGCCGGGGCCTCGCCGCCCAGCCAGGTGTGCAGCACGTCCCACAGCGCGCCGACGGCGCGATGGCCGACCTGGTCCAGCACCCGCCCGATCGCGGCGCCGGTCTGGTGGGAGTCATGGGTCTCCAGCAGCAGCCGGACCCCGTGGCGCTCCGCGAACGGGGCCGCTGCCGCCAGCCGCCGTACGGCGAGCCGGTCCGCGTCGGCGGTGGGCTGGTTGCCGCCGCCCGGGAACACGCGCACGTACCGGGCGCCGAGTTCGGCGGCCAGCACGATCAGGGAGAGCAGCTCGGCGACGACGGGCTCGTCCTCACCGACAGCGGCCACCTTGGCGTACCCGGCGACGGCGAGGACCTCGACGCCGGCGGCCGCGAAGGTCCGCACGGCCTCGGCGCGCTCGGGCGACGGCGTGCCCGGGTGCAGCGGCTCCTCCGGATGCGCGCGGAGTTCCACGCCGTCGAATCCGTGGGCGGCGGCGAGCTCGGCGGTCTCGGCCACACTGCGGCCCGGCACGCCGAGGGTGGAGAACGCGTACCTCATGGCTGTCTCCCGGTGGGCGGGGGCGCGGTGGAGCCGCGCACCATCAACTGGGTGGGCAAGGTGGTGATCCCGTCGGGCGGGGGCTGTCTCCGACGGGTGACGAGGTGGGCCGCCAGCAGCCCCGCTTCGCGCAGCGGCACCCGCACGGTGGTGAGCGCCGGAGCGGTGTCCACACACACGGGCAGGTCGTCGAAGCCCGCCACGGAGACGTCTTCCGGGATGCGTATGCCCTGCTCCCGCAGGGCGGCGACGACACCCGTGGCCACCGTGTCGTCGGCGGCGACCACGGCCGTGAACGACCGACCGCGGCGCAGCAGCGCCCGGGTGGCGTCGTACCCGGCGGAGCGTTCGAGGCTCGTGCGGACGGTGAGCGCGGCGCAGTCCTCGGCGAGGGCCCTGCCGTGCCGTGCCAGGGCGGCCCGGTGGCCCGCCAGCCGCTCCCGGCCGGTGCTCAGGCCCGCCGGCCCGGCGACGTAGGCGATGCGGCGGTGGCCGAGCGTCAGGAGGTGTTCGGCGAGTCGGAAGGCCCCTCCGCGGTCGTCGAAGGCGACCGTGGAGACGGGCAGCCCGGCGGGCACGGCCAGCGGGGGGCGACCGCAGAGGACCACGGGAGTGCCCCCCGAGGCGAGGCGCGCGACCCGGGTGGTGAGGGCGACGGTGTGCTCGACCTCTTCCACCGCGCCGCCGGTGAGGACCACCCCACCGGCCCGCTGTCCCTCCAGCAGGGTGAGGTGGGCCAGCTCGGCGGCGGGCGCCCCTTCGGTGGCGCACACGACGGTGAGCCGCCCGGAGCCGGCCTGACCCGGCGCCTCCGGGCCGAGGGCCCGCTGCAGGGCTGCGACGAGGATGCCGAAGAACCCGTCCGCCACGTCGCGGACGAGAACGCCGACGAGGTCGGAGGTGGCGGCCGCGAGCGCCCGGGCGGGGGCGTTGGCCACGTACCCCAGCTCCTCGACCGCGCGCTCCACCCGGGTGCGGGTGCCGCCCGCCACGGGATATCCGCCGTTGAGCACCCGCGAGACCGTCGCGGGCGAGACCCCGGCGTGTGCCGCGACCTCGGCGAGCGTGACCGCCATGTGCGTCCCCTCCTCCTGCTCCCGGCCATCGTGGCGTCCAGCGTGTGGATCTCCATCCTGACAAAGACAGAAAGCGCTTTCTATCGCTCGTTCGGGTGATCGCGGGGAGGGAGCGGCGCAGCGGAAACCAGGTCGACGGGGGCGCGGAGGGCGGCATAGGATCACGCTCACGGCATCGCGTGTCGGTCACCGACCGGGTGAGGCATGGAGGTGTCCGTGAAGTGCCTTACGGAGGCATTCACTCATGGCAGTCGAGCTCAACCACACCATCGTCCACTCCCGCGACAACCGGGAGTCCGCCGCGTTCCTGGCGCACATCCTGGACCTCGAAGTCGGGGCCGAGTGGGGCCCGTTCGTCCCCGTGGCGACCGCGAACGGCGTCACCCTGGACTTCGCGACCGTGCCGGCGGAGTCCATCACCACGCAGCACTACGCGTTCCTCGTCTCCGACGACGAGTTCGACGCGGCCTTCGAGCGCATCCGGGCGCGGGGGATCACGTACTACGCCGATCCCCACCTGAAGCAGCCCGGCGAGATCAACCGTCACCACGGCGGCCGGGGCCTGTACTTCCTGGACCCGGCCGGTCATGGGATGGAGATCATCACCCGGCCCTACGGCAACCTCGGGTGACCCGGTGCGGCCGGGGGCGCACTCCCCCGGCCGCACCTTTCTACCTGTCCCCTCCGTCCCGTCAGACCCCCTCGCCTCGCCTCGCCTCGCCTCAGGGAAGGTAGACGACGTTCGGCGCCCCGGTCGTCGGATGGGGGCTGACGTGGGCACGCACGCCGTAGACCTCGCGCAGGAGCGCCTCGGTGAGGACCTCCGCCGGGGCGCCGTCCGCCACCACCCGGCCCTCGTGCAGGACGTAGAGCCGGTCGCAGAACGAGGCGGCCAGGTTGAGGTCGTGCAGGACCAGCAGGACGGTGGCCGGGAGGTCGCGGACCAGGCGCAGGACCGCCAACTGGTGGCGGATGTCGAGGTGGTTGGTGGGCTCGTCCAGGGCGAGCAGACCCGGGTCCTGGACCAGGGCGCGTGCCACCAGGGCCCGTTGGCGCTCGCCGCCCGAGAGTTCGTCGAAGCGCCGTCCGGCCAGTTCCGCCGCACCGACCGTGCGCAGTGCCTCGGCCACCCGGTGGGCGTCGTCCCGGCCGTCCGGTTCCCAGAAGCGCTTGTAGGGGCTGCGTCCCATCGCCACGACCTCGTGGACCGCGAGCCCCGGGACGCCCCCGGCGTCCTGCGGTACGACGGCCACGCGCCGGGCCCGTTCCTTCACGCTCAGGGCCCCGGCGTCCCGCCCGTCGAGCAGCACCCGGCCGCCGGTGGGCCGCAGTGCCCCGTGGACGCAGCGCAGCAGGGTGGTCTTCCCGCTGCCGTTGGGGCCGACCACGGCGACCGTCTCGCCGGGAGCGGCGGTCAGGTCGACACCGTGCAGCAGGGTCCGGCCGTCGGTGGCGAAGTGCAGGGAGCTGACGCGGAGTTCCGCCGCTCGTGGCGTCCCCGCCGCCCGCGCGTGCTCCGGGATCACGTCGTGACCCCTTCGATCCGCGTGGTGCGGCGCAGCATCCACAGGAAGAACGGACCGCCCACCAGGGCGGTGACCACGCCGACCGGGATCTCCTCCGGGGCCGCCACCGTCCGGGCGAGCAGGTCGGCCACGGTCAGGAAGACCGCGCCGCCGAGCGCCGCCACCGGCAGCAGCGCCCGGTGCCCGGCGCCGACGACGATCCGGGCGGCGTGCGGTGCCATCAGGCCGACGAAGCCGATCGCCCCGCTGTAGGCCACCAGCACGCCCACGACGAGCGAGGTGAGCACGAAGACGGCGGCCCGGAACCGTCCCGTGTCCAGGCCCAGGGTCCGGGCGTCCTCCTCCCCGGTCAGCAGCAGGTCCAGCGGCCGGGCCAGCGCCAGGAGCAGCCCGGTCCCGACGGCCAGCGCGGCGGCGGGCAGCGCCAGTTCGCTCCAGCGGGCCCCGCCCAGCCCGCCCAGGGTCCAGAACATCACCGACCGGAGCTGGTCGGCCTTCGCCGCGAGCACCAGCACGAGGCTGGTGAGCGCGGACAGGACGTACTGGACGGCCACACCCGCCAGGATCAGCCGTTGGCCGGTCATGGTCCCGCCGCGCCTGGCCATGGCGTACACGGCGACCAGCGCCGCGAGCGCCCCGCCGAACGCGGCGGCCGGCAGCGTCAGCCCGGCGAGACCCGCCCCCGCGCCGAGCACCAGGACGAGCACCGCCCCTGCCGAGGCCCCGGAGGACGCGCCGAGCAGGAACGGATCGGCCAACTGATTGCGGACGAGGGCCTGGAGCACGGCGCCGCACACCGCGAGCCCGGCGCCGACGACCGCGCCGAGCAGCACCCGCGGCATCCGGACCTCCCAGACGATGGTGGCGAGGGGTCCGCCGCGTTCGCCGCCGAGGACGACGGCGAAGACCCGGCCGGGGGCGATCCGTACGGGTCCCAGGGCCAGCCCGGCCACCAGGGCGGCGGCCAGCGCGAGGCCGAGCACCAGCAGCACGGCGGCCACGCTCCGGCGCCCGGTGGCGGCGCCGGGGCCGGCGCCGGCGGCCGTACCGGGGCCCGCACCCGGGCCGTTGCCGGCACCGGCAACGGCGCCGGCGCGGTCACCGGCTTCGGCCACGGCACCGTCACCGACTCCGGCCCGGGCACCGTCACCGACTTCGGCTCCGCTGCCCCGAGCTCGGCTCACGAGGCGCCGGGGTGGAGCTGACCGGCCAGGGACTCCACGGCGTCGGCGACCCGGACCCCGAGCACGGCCGAGGACAGCGGGAGGACGACGAACCGCCGGTTCTTGACGGCGGGCACGTCCGCGAGGGCGGGGTCGTCGAGCAGCCGCCGCTTCTTGGCCTCGACGCCGGTGCCGCCGTAGTCGTAGATCAGGACGACCTCGGGGCGGCGTTCGACGACCTGTTCCCAGGACACCTCCCCGAAGGTGCGGTCGAGGTCGGCGAAGACGTTCCTGCCGCCGGCCAGCGAGACGATCTCGTTGCCGATGCCCCGCCCGCCGGAGGTGGACGCGGAGCCCTCCCCCGAGTCGAAGACGAAGACCGCCGGCCGGGGCCGGTCGGCCACCGCGGCGGTGACGGCGTCGATGCGGCGCTGCTGGTCCTCGATCAGGCGGGCCCCGCGCTCGGGGACGCCGAAGGTGGCGGCGACCTCGGTGATCTCGGTCTTGAGCCGGTCCAGGCCGACCGGCCCGTCCGTGCAGTACTCGACGTTCAGCCGGGAGTCGACGCCGCTGGCGCGCAGGCCCTCGCGGTCGCGTCCCTGGGCCTTGTCGAAGGCGCTGGAGTAGCCGCCGTAGACGAAGTCGGGTTCCGCGGCGAGCAGGAGTTCCTTTGACGGGTATTCCTTCGCCAGCACCTTGATCCTGTCGTACGCCTCCCGGTACCGGGGCAGGACGGCGTCGTCGAGGTAGGCGGTGCCGGCCATGCGGTCCTGGAGGCCGAGGGCGAGGAGCAGTTCGGTGCTGTGCTGGTTGAGCGTGACGGCGCGCCGGGGCGGGGCGGCGTAGGTGGTGCGCATTCCGCAATTGGTGACGGTGTACGGGAACCCCTCGGCGGCCGGTGCGCCCGCGCGGTCCGTACCGCTCGTGCCCGCGCAGGCGGCCAGGGGTATCAGGAGGGCGAGGGAGGCGGCGGAACGCACGACCGAGCGGGCGCGGCTGAAGGAACGCGCGAGGGCGGGAAGCGGCGGCATGGCCAGGCAGACCTCTCCGGGGGATCCTCGTCCCCTGGTCGACGGGAGGAGGCGGCGCGTCAGTGTCTGACTTCCGGAACCGTCGGGATCCGGTCACAGTGGCGGGACCGCACCGGAATCGCACCGGTTTCCTGTCCTGCACCGCCTTGGGATGACCCGCCCCAGTCTGCCAGACGTGATCTTCGGACCCGCAGGCCTCCCCCTACCCCCGGCAGCACCGGTGGCAGGCCCGGCCGGGCGGGGGGATCGTGGAGGCGGAGGGCGTACGGACGACGGCGGTGGGAGGTGCGGCGCATGCGTCGGATCTGGATGCCGTGGGCGGTGCTCGCCCTGCTGACCCCCGCGCTGCTGGGGGCGGCCGGGCCGTCCGACGAAACGATTCCGCTGCGCGGCAACGGCCCCGGCGAGCGCCTCGACGTCACCGTGACCCGGACCGTGGACCCGGCGCCGCCGGAGGGCCCGGCGGACGTGCCGGAGGAGGGTGAGCGGCTGGTCGCCGTGGAGTTCCGGTTGGAGAACACCGGCACGGCTCCCTACCGGGACTCGCCGCAGAACGGCGCCTACCTGATCGACAGCCAGGGGCAGCGCTTCGCCAGCGTCCTCAACGCCACCTCGGCGGGCGCCGAGTTCCCCGGCACGGTCACCCTCGCTCCGCAGGACACCGCGCTCGGCCTCGTCACGTTCGCGATCCCCGCCGAGGCACGGATCGCCGCCCTGCAGTTCGCCATGAACAGCGGCTTCGCCGACGACGTCGGCCAGTGGACGTACGACGCGGGAAGCTGAGGCCCGCGGCCGGGAGGTGGACCGGAGGGGCCGTGGAAAAACGGTCCGGCCGGGCGGCGTTCCCCCCGTACGCTCCCCCGCATGAGGATCAGCACGATACGGGCCGTCAACCGGCTCACCACCCGGTGGGCCGCACCGGCGACCGGCGCGGGCGAGCGGAACACGGTGTTCACGGCGGCCGGGGTGTGGCCGCTGCTGGCGCTGCTCGCGGACGGGGCGGGCGGGCCGGCCCGGGCCGAGATGGAGGAGGCCCTGGGCCTGCCGGCTGGCGAAGCGGCCGCCGCCGCGCGCCAGTTGCTCGCGGGGCTCGCGGCGATCGGCGGGCTGGACGTCGCGACCGGACTGTGGACCCGGCGCGGCCTTTCCCTGGAACCGGCCTGGACCACGGCGCTGCCGGAGGGCAGCCACGGCGAACTCACCGGGGACCCGGTCCCGGACCAGGCGGCCCTCGACACCTGGGCCGCGCGGCACACGCGCGGGCTGGTCGAGCGGATGCCGGTCACCGTGGACGGGGACACCCTGCTCGTCCTCGCCTCGGCACTGGCGCTGCGGCTCAAGTGGATCCGGCCGTTCAGCGACATCCCGTACACGGTCCACGACGGCCCCTGGGACGGGCGGCCCGTGGTCGGGCTCAGCCGGAACACGGCCTTGCCGCACCGGGTCCGGGTGGCCCGCACCGCCGGCGGACCGGTCACCGTGCTGGAGGTCGTCGGCGACCGGGGCGTGGACGTGCACCTGGTGCTCGGCGAGCCGGACGCCGCTCCCGGAGACGTGCTGCGCGGCGGGATCGACACGGTCACCCGGGCCGTGGCGTCGACCGACGGGACCGCGCTGCCCGAGGGCGCTCCCGGTCCCGGCCTGCGTGTGTGGACCGAACCCTCGCCCGACCGCGACCCCGAGCTCCGGGTGCAGACCGTCGCCTTCTCCGTGACCGGCGCGCACCACAACCTCCTCGACCACAAGGAGGTGTTCGGCCTCGCCACCGCGACGGACGACCGGAGCGGACACTTCCCCGGCATCAGCGAGGAACCGCTGGCCGTCAAGGCGGCCCGGCAGTCGGCCGGCGCGACGTTCACGGCCGAAGGCTTCGAAGCGGCGGCGGTCACGGCCTTCGCCACCGCGGCGGGCTGCGGTGTGATGCCGCGGGCCCGCTACCGTGCCCGCCGGCTCCTCGCGCGCTTCGACCGCCCCTTCGGCTTCCTGGCCGTGCACCGGACCTCGCGCCTGGTCCTGGCGGCCGGGTGGGTCGCCGAACCACTGCCGTACGAACCCGGGCCCGACCTCTACGACCCGTACGACGAGGACGAGGACGACGAGCAGGACGACGAGCAGGACGACGAGTAGGACGACCGGGCCGGCGCCGGGGCGCTCAGGCCCTGCCGTCCGCGCCTGCGCACGCGCCCCCGCCCGTGTCCGCGCCCCGGCCCGCGCCCGTCGCCCGGTGCGCACGCGCCAGCGCGGCCGTCTCCGCGAAGGCGGGCACGCGTCCCGTCCCGCCGCGTCCGGCCACCGAGAGGGAGGCGGCGGCCGCGCCGTGGGCGACGGCCTCGGCGAGCGGATCGCCGAGCGCCAGGCGCGCGGTGGTCGTCCCGGTGAAGCAGTCCCCGGCCCCGGTCGCGTCGACGGCCTCGGCAGCGACCGGGACGGTGAGCCGACGGGCCGTCGTCCCGTCGTGCAGCAGCATCCGGTCCGGGCCCGCGGTGACGGCCACGGCCGCCGCGCCCAGGGCCCGGCAGCGCTCGGCGGCGGTCGCCGGGTCGTCCGTGCCGAGCAGGGCCCGGGCATCGGCCGGGCAGGACGCCTTGAGCAGGCCGGTCAGCGGGGCGATCCGGGCGAGCAGGGCCCGGGCGGACCGCGGACCGGTCAGCCGGGGGCGGAAGTTGAGGTCGTACGTGACATGGCCACCGGCTTGGTGCACGGTGGTGACGGCGGCGACCGCCGCCGCCCGCCCGCTCCGTGACAGCGCCCCGGTGATCCCGCTGGTGACCAGCGCCTTCGCCCCGGTCAGCAGGTCGTGCCAGGACGCGACGTGCTGCGGGCCGAGGGTGGATCCGGCGCTGCGGGTGCGCCAGTAGACGAACTCCCGGTCGCCGTCGGAGTCGGCCGACAGCAGATAGGCCCCGTTGGGGCGCGGGGAGCGGCGTACGTGACGGACGTCGATCCCGAGCTCGGTGGCCCGGCGCAGCAGCGGCACGCTCAGCTCGTCCTCCCCGACGACGGCGAGCAACGCGGTGCGCGCGCCGGCGGCGACGGCCGCCGCGGCGACGTTGAGGGCGTCGCCGGAGAAGCCGAGCCGGGCCGGTGTCCCCTGCGCGGCCTCGCGCAGGGCCGCGCCCGCGTGGACCTCCACCAGGACCTCGCCCAGCACGAGGACGTCGTACCGGTCCGCGGGCCCGCCCACGGATCCGTCCACCGCCCCGCCCACCGATCCGTGCACCTCAGCCCTCCCCCCGGACGCGGTCGGGGCCCGGCCGGGCGGCCAGGCCCGCGAAGAGGGCGGCCAGTTCGCCGGGGTCGGCGGGCAGACCGCTCCCGACCCCGACGGCCGCCGCGCCCGCGTCGAGCCAGCGGTCCACGTCGGCCGGGCGGATGCCGCCCGTCGGCACGAGCAGGGCGGGCGGCAGGACGGCGGCCAGGGAGCGCAGGAACTCCGGGCCCCCGACGTGCGCCGGGAAGATCTTCGCCGCCCCGGCGCGCCGGGCGGCGCAGGCGATCTCACCGGGGGTGAAACCGCCCTCGACGAACACCGCCCCGCGCCGCCCGGCGACCGCCCGGGCCTCGGGCGCCGGATACGGCGAGACCAGGAATCCCGCCCCGGCGTCGAGCGCCGCCTCGGCCTGCTCGGCGGTGGTCACGGTACCGACGCCGATCAGCGCGGGCCGGCCGTGCGCGTCGACGAGCGGCACGGTCCGCGCGACGGCTCCGGCCCAGCCGGGCGTCGAGGTCGTGAGCTCCACGGCCCGGCAGCCGGCGGCGAGCAGTGCCGCGGTCCGCCGCACCGCCGCGTCCGCATCGCGATCGCGCAGGACCGGCAGCAGCCGCTGGGCGGCGATGACCGCGTACGGGTGGCACGACCCGAGGGTCCCGCCGCTCGGACTCGGAGGACCGGTCGGACTGCTCGGACTGCTCGAACTGGTCGCACTGGTCACGGGCTCCCCTCCCTCGCGTTCCACGTAACAGAACGCTGTACCGTGTGCCGGAACCTGTCCCGACCCTACCCACCACGGGAGTTCTCATGACAGAGCCGCGGGCCGGCCGGACCTCGGCCGCCGGGACGGCGTCGGAGAAGTCGCTGCGGATCCTGGAGGCCGTCGCGGCGCCGGGCGGACCGCACCGGCTGGCCGAGGTGGCGGCGGCCGCCGAAGTCCCCAGGTCGAGCACCCACCGGATCCTGACCGCACTGGCCGAGCAGGGCTACGTCCGCACCGCCGGGGACGGCCGGTACGGGGTGGGCCCGCGGCTGCGGAGCCTGGCGGCGCAGGTGGCCGGCGCCGAACCCGCCGGTGTCGAGCGGACCCTGGACGAGCTGCGCCGGCGCACCGGGCAGACGGTGCACCTGGCGCTGTACGACGGCGGCCCCGCCCGGGGCGCGGCAGGCGACGGCAGCGGCAGCGGCAGCGGCAGCGTGACCTACGTCCACAAGCTGGAGAGCGACCAGCCGTTCCGCACCGCCTCCCGGGTGGGCACGCGGATGCCGCTGCACACGACCGCGATCGGCAAGAGCGTCCTGGCCGCGCTCCCTGCCGAGGAGGTCCGCGCCCTGCTCGGCACGGGCGACCTGCCGCGCCGCACCCCGCGGACCCTCGCCACGGTCGTGGAGCTGGAGGCCGAGCTGGCCGTCGTACGGCAGCGCGGGTTCGCCCTGGACGACGAGGAGAACGAGCCCGCCATCCGGTGCCTCGGCGCCGCCGTCCTGGACGGCGCGGGCCGGCCGGTCGGCGGGGTGAGCGTCACCACGGTCACCTTCCTGGTCCCGCGCGAGCAGCTGGAGACCTACGGGCCCGCCGTCCGGGAGGCGGCGGAAGCCCTCGCCCCGCTGCTCCTGCCCTGACACCGCCGCGCGCCCCCCCTGGCGGCCGGTGGCCGGCCGCCCCGGTGAGGGCACCCGTACGGGCCTCGCACACCCGCCCGTCCACCCGTCGAAAAAATTTCTGAGGAATCTCGGCGGAAAGCGTTATCGGCCCCCGGCTCGACGGTCTCCCAGGTATTGGGCATCATCGACCGGCGGCACGGACAGGGATTCTTCACATGAGTACAGACCACACGGCAACGCTCGTCGCGGCGGCACGCGCGGGGGACGCGCACGCCCAGGACGAGCTCGTGGCGGCGCACCTGCCGCTCGTCTACAACATCGTCGGACGCGCCCTGAACGGCTCCGTCGACGTGGACGACGTCGTGCAGGACACGATGCTGCGGGCCCTGGACGGCCTGGGCACCCTGCGCTCCGACGAGAGTTTCCGGTCGTGGCTGGTCGCGATCGCCATGAACCGGGTCCGGGCCCACTGGCAGGCCCGCCGGCCCTACGCCGACGGCGGCCTGGACGAGGCGAACGAGCTGGCCGACCCGGGGGCCGACTTCGTCGACCTGACCGTCGTACGGCTGCAGCTGGCCGGTCAGCGGCGCGAGACCGCCCGGGCCACGCGCTGGCTGGAGCCCGACGACCGGGCCCTGCTGTCGCTGTGGTGGCTGGAGTGCGCCGGGGAGCTCACCCGGGCGGAGGTCGCCCGCGCCCTGGAGCTGCCCGCGCAGCACACGGCGGTGCGGGTGCAGCGGATGAAGGCCCAGCTGGAGGCGGCCCGCGTGGTCGAGCGGGCGTTGGAGGCCCATCCGCCGTGCGAGGCACTGCGGTCGATGCTGGAGACCTGGGACGGGCGGCCGTCGACGCTGTGGCGCAAGCGGATAGCCCGGCACGCCCGCGAATGCCTGCGGTGTTCGGGGCTGTGGAGCGGGCTGATGCCGGCCGAGGGGCTGCTGGCGGGGCTGGCGCTGGTGCCGGTCTCGGTGGCCCTGCTGGCGGGCATCCGGTCGGCGGCGGCCCTCGCCCCGGCGGGCGCGGCGTACCCGGCGGGCGCGGCGTATCCGGCGGACGGCTACGTCGGGCACGGCGGCCTGGGCGCGGGGCCCGGCGACGGCGGCGCCCTCGGCCACACCCCCGGCCTCGGCCACGCCCCCGGCCACGGCCAGGGAACCGGCCACGGACCCGCCGACGCTCACGCCCCCGCCCCCACCCCCGGCGCAGGCGCCGGCCACGACGGTA
>NZ_JAJAUY010000166.1 GCF_020532625.1 Streptomyces antimicrobicus
CCCGGGCCGGGGCCCGCGAGGCACTGCTGGGCCTCGGCACCCCCGGGCGGGTCCTGCGGACCGCCGCCGTGCTGCGGGCGACCGCCGTGCTCGTCGTCTGCGCGCCGCTGTGCTGGGGCGTGGCGCAGCTGACGTACCTGGCGCTGACCCGCTCGGGAACGACGCCGTGACGACGCCGTAGGGTGGGCGGGGTGGCCCACCGAGACAACGCCGAGTCCGAGATCGAGACGCTCGCCGAGTTCGACCACGTGGTCGCCCGGGGCTCGCTGAGCGGCTACCGCATCCAGTCGGTCAACCTGCTGGAACGCACCTTCGCCCTGCTGTCCGCGGACACCTCCGCGGCCGTCTTCCTCGGCTGCCCGATGGAGCCGGACGCGGCGGCCAAGGTCCGCGCGGACGGCGCCCTGGTCTTCCCTCCGGTGCCGGACCTCCCCGTCGACCCGTACCGGGGGCTGCTCTACTCCCCCGAGGAGCTGTTCGCCTCGCTCGCCGGCGGGTACGAGGCCACCCCGGACGCCCGGGCCTACGCCTGGTTCCAGCAGACCAAGGCCGACGGTGACGTCCTGTCCTCGATGCTGCGCGCCATCCACGACGACACCCTCTCCGACGCGCTCGACGAACACCTGCGAGGCGCCCGGGTGGTCGGGGTGATGGGCGGTCACGCGATGGCCCGCGGCGGCGCCGACTACCGGGGCGCGGCCGAGCTCGGCCGGACGCTGGCCCGCAGCGGTCTGACCGTGGCGACCGGCGGCGGGCCGGGCGCGATGGAGGCCGCCAACCTGGGCGCCTACCTGGCCCCCGCCCCCGACGAGGCGCTGCCGGAGGCCCTGGAACTGCTGGCCAAGGCGCCGTCGTTCACCCCGTCGGTCACGGAGTGGGCGCAGGCCGCGTTCGCGGTGCGCGAGCGCCGGCCGGACGGCGGGACCTCGGTCGGCATCCCGACCTGGTTCTACGGGCACGAACCGCCGAACGCCTTCGCCAGCCACATCGCCAAGTACTTCGCGAACGCCACCCGGGAGGACGGCCTGCTGGCCCGCTCGAACGCGGGCGTGGTCTTCCTGCCGGGCGCGGCCGGCACCGTCCAGGAGATCTTCGACAACGCGACGCCCAACTACTACGCCTCGCGCGGCGAGCCGACGCCGATGGTGCTGGTCGACCGGGCGCACTGGACCGAGCACCTGCCCGCGTGGCCGCTGCTGCGCTCGCTGGCGCGGGCCCGGTCGATGGAGTCGCGGATCGCCCTGGTGGAGTCCGTCTCGGAGGTCCCGGCGGCCCTCGCCGCGATGAACACGTCCTGACAGGCAACTTCGGAGCCCGTTCTCCCGTCTGGCAGAGGTACGCAAAACCTGCCGGACGTGAACGGAGCCCTTCGTGCTCATAGGCCTGCTGACCGCCATCGCGGCATCCATCTGCTACGGCACGGGCTCGGTGCTCCAAGCCGTGGGCTCCCGCCGGGCCGCCCGCAGCTCCCCGGCGGCCGCCGGGGTCACCCAGCACGGCGGACCCGATCTGGCCTCCACCGCCAAGGCCGCGATGACCTGGGAGTTCATCGTCGGCACCGTGCTGGACTTCGTCGGCTTCGGCCTCGGCGCGCTCGCCGCCCGGCTGCTGCCGCTGTTCCTGTCCCAGACCGTCATCAGCGCCAATCTGGTGATCACGGCCGTGCTGAGCGTGAAGCTGCTCGGCATCAGGCTGAACCGCAAGGAGTGGACCTCCATCGGCGTGGTCTGCGGGGCGCTGGTGCTGCTGGCGACCGCCGCGGGCGCCGAGGGCAGCGGCCACACCCCGATCTCCACCCACTGGTGGCTGCTCGCCGTGACGGTGGTGATCATCGTCGGCGGGACGGTCGCCGTCCGGCTGCTCGGTGCCCGGGCCGCGATCCTGGCCGGTCTGTTCTCCGGCCTCGGCTTCGGGGCGCTCGGTGTCGGCGTGCGGGTGCTGAACGGGATCGACCCCTTCGACCTGGGCGCGCTGCTGACCGACCCCGCCCTCTACGCGATCCTGCTGGCCGGCACCGGCGGCATGTACCTGCACACGGTGGCCCTGCAGATCGGCTCGGTGAACGGCGCCACCGCCGCCCTGGTCGTCGGCGAGACCGTGCTGCCCGGCGCGATCGGCGTCCTGTGGCTCGGTGACGCCTCCCGCGCCGGCTACGCCTGGCTCGCGATCGCGGGCTTCGTCCTGGCGGTCGCCGGCGCGGTGGCCGTGGCCTGGTTCGGCCAGCACGAGGCCGCCCCCGCATCCGTGCCCGCGCCCGCGCCGGAGCCGGAGCCGGAGGCCGTCCCGGTGCCGTAGCGGGGCGGGCTACGGGGCCGGCAGGACGACGACCTCGGCCGGGGCGAAGCGGGCGGTGACCCGGTCCCCGGCGGCCGGGGCGCCGGCCAGGTCGCACTCGGCCTCCAGGACCGGCCCGGTCCTCGGCTCCAGGGTGAGCGTGACGTGGGTGCCGCGGAAGGTCCGCGCCGCGACCACGCAGTCCAGCCCGCTCCCCGCACCGGTCGCGGGATCGCCGAGCAGCACCCCGGCGGGCCGGACCAGCACCTGGTGCGCGCCCTGCGGGGAGCCGGCGGGCACCGGGACCGGGCCCCACGGGGTGGTCGCCGTCGTCCCGGCGACGGTGGCCGGGACCACGTTGTCGAAGCCCAGGAAGCGGGCGACGAACTCCGACGCGGGCCGCTGCCACACCTCCAGGGGGCTGCCCGCCTGCGCGATCCTGCCGTCGCGCATCACCACCACCCGGTCGGCCAGGGCGAAGGCCTCGGCCTGGTCGTGGGTGACCGCCAGCACCGTCGTACCCAGGCGCGAGAACAGCGCGCGCAGCTCGACGGCCAGGCGTTCGCGCAGGCCCCGGTCGAGCTGGCCGAGCGGCTCGTCGAGCATCAGCAGCCGCGGCTCGGGCGCCAGGGCCCGGGCCAGGGCGACGCGCTGCTGCTCGCCGCCGGAGAGCGAGGCCACCGCCCGGCGCTGCGCGCCCGGCAGACCCACCAGCTCCAGCAGTTCGGCCACCCGCGGCTCGTACGCGGCCCGCCGGGCGCCCCGTATCCGCAGGCCGAAGGCGACGTTGCCGCCGACGTCGCGGTGCGGGAAGAGCTGGTGGTCCTGGAACATCAGGCCCACCCCGCGCCGGTGCGCCGGCACGGCGGCCTGGTCGGCGCCGCCGAGCCGGACCCGGCCGCCGTCCGGCGCCTGGAGGCCGGCGATCACCCGCAGCAGGGTGGACTTGCCGCTGCCGCTGGGTCCGAGCACGCACACGACCTCGTGCTCGGCGACGTCGAGGTCGACCGCGTCGACGACCGCCCGGTCGCCGAAGCGGACGGTGATCTCCTCCAGTGCGAGCAGCGTCATCAGAACTCTCCCGAGGTCTTGTCGGATCGCAGTCGCTCCAGCACCAGCAGGGACACCGCGCACACCAGCATCAAGATCGTGCTCAGGGCCATGGCCTGCCCGTAGTTGAGTTCGCCCGCCCGCCCGAGCAGCCGTGCCACGGCCACCGGCAGGGTGGGACGGTCGGGGCGGGCGATGAAGACGGTCGCGCCGAACTCGCCGAGCGAGACCGCGAAGGCGAAGCCCGCGGCGATCAGCACCGCCCGCCGCACCAGCGGCAGGTCCACCTCCCGCCACGCCCGCCAGGGGGACGCGCCGAGGACGGCCGCGGCCTCCCGCAGCCGGTCGTCGACCGCCCGCAGCACCGGCAGCATGGTCCGCACCACGAACGGCACGCCGACCAGGGCCTGCGCCAGCGGCACCAGGATCCACGAGGTCCGCAGGTCCAGCGGCGGTTCGTCGAGGGTGATCAGGAAGCCGAAGCCGACCGTCACCGCGGACACGCCCAGCGGCAGCATCAGCAGGGCGTCGAAGCCGCGCGTGAAGGGGCCGCCGCGCCGGGCCAGTGCCGCCGCCGCGAGCCCCCCGACGACCAGGGCGATCGCGGTCGCCGCGCCCGCGTACCGCAGGGAGTTCCCGATCGCCTCCAGCGGCGCCACGAGGAAGGTCCCGGTGGCGCGGGCGTCGCCGAGGGCCCGGTAGAAGTCCCAGCCGTAGCCGCCGGGAGCGTCGAAGGAGCGTTCCACCAGCACGCCGAGCGGCAGCACGATCAGCAGGGCGACGGTCAGCAGGACCCCGCCCAGCAGCGTCCGCTGGCCCACGCCGCGCGGCGGGCGGGCGGTGCGGGCCGGGTCCACCAGCTTCAGCGCGGTCTCCCGCCGGCGCACCGCCCAGGCGTGCACGCCGAGGATCGCCCCGACCGCCGCGAACTGCACGAGCGTCAGCACGGCCGCGGTCTGCAGGTCCAGCAGCTGCGCCGTCTGGCGGTAGACCTCCACCTCCAAGGTGGCGTACGAGGGCCCGCCCAGGATCTGTACGACGCCGAACGAGCTGAAGGTGAACAGGAACACCATCAGCGAGGCGGCGGCCACGGCGGGCCCGAGGGCGGGCAGGGTCACCCGGCGCCAGGCGGCGAACCGGCCCGCGCCCAGCACCCGTGCGGCCTCCTCCTGCCGCGGGTCGAGCTGGGCCCACAGGCCGCCGACGGTGCGGACCACGACGGCGTAGTTGAAGAAGACGTGCGCGAGCAGGATCGCCCAGACGGTGGTGTCCAGCCGGACCCCCCACAGCTCGTCCAGCAGTCCGCCGCGCCCGACCAGCGCCAGGAAGGCGCTGCCGACGACCACGGTCGGCAGCACGAACGGCACGGTCACCACCGCCCGCAGCAGGTGCCGCCCGCGGAAGTCCAAGCGGGCGAAGGCGTACGCGCCCGGCAGCGCGATCAGCAGCGTGAGCGCGGTGGAGACCAGCGCCTGCCACGTGGTGAACCACAGCACGTCGGCGATGTCCGGCCGGGTCAGCACCTCACCGATCCGGCCCCACCGCCAGCCGGCGTCGGTCCGCAGGCCCCGCCCGACGATCGCGGCGACGGGAAGGGCGAAGAAGAGGCCGAAGAAGGCGAGCGGCACCGCCATCAGGGCGAGCCGCACCGCCGTCGCCCGGCCCCGACGGCCGGCGGCCCGGGGGGACCCGCCCCCGGGACCGCCGGCGCGCGGACGGGCTACTTCACGACGAGCGAGGTCCACGCCTTGACCCACTGCTCACGGTTCTCGGCGATCGCCTCCGGAGCGACGTTCTCCGGCTTCTCGACGACCACACCGTGCTTCGTGAAGGCCTCGGGCAGCTGCGCGTCCTTCAGGACCGGGTTCACGAACATCTGAAGCGGCATGTCCTCCTGGAACTTCTTGCTCACCAGGAAGTCGATCAGGGCCTTGCCGCCCTCCTCGTTCGGGGCGCCCTTGAGCAGGCCGGCGAACTCCACCTGGCGGAAGCAGGTGCCGGTGGCCACGCCCGTCGGCGCCTCGGCCGGCTGCGGCTCGCCGTAGATCACCTCGACCGGGGGGCTGGAGGCGTAGGAGACCACCAGCGGGCGGTCGCCCTTGGCCTTCTTCCCGCCCGCGGAGCCGGAGAAGCGCTCGTTGTAGGCCTGCTCCCAGCCGTCGACGACCTCGACGCCGTTGGCCTTGAGCTTGCTCCAGTAGTCCTTCCAGCCCTCGTCGCCGTACTTGCCGACGGTGGCCAGCAGGAAGCCCAGGCCCGGCGAGGAGGTCGCGGCGTTCTCGGTGACCAGCAGGTTCTTGTACTCGGGCTTGACCAGGTCGTCGAGGGTCTGCGGCGGGGCGATCTTCTTGTCGGCGAAGTAGGCCTTGTCGTAGTTGACGCAGATGTCCCCGGAGTCGACCGGGGTCACCCGGTGCTGCGCCTTGTCGAGCTGGACCTCGTCCTTGACCCCGGCCAGGCCCTTGGCCTCGTACGGCGTGAAGAGCCCGTTGTCGAGGGCGCGCGAGAGCATCGTGTTGTCGACGCCGAAGAAGACGTCGCCGCGCGGGTGGCCCTTGGTGAGGATCTCCGCGTTCAGGGCAGCGCCCGCGTCCCCGCTCTTGAGCACCTTGACGGTGTAGCCGGAGGTCTTCTCGAACTCCTTGAGGACCGAGTCGGTCACGTTGAAGGAGTCGTGGCTGACCAGGGTCACGGTCCTGGACTGCCCGGAGCCGCTCGCGGCGTCCTTGTCCTCGGCGTCCCCGCCGCCGCACGCGGTGAGCGCGGTGACGCCCAGGGCCGCGGCGAGCACGCCGCCCGCCAGCTTCTTGGTGGTGCTCAAAGTGATTCCTCCTGGAGTGGACCAGGAGAAGACGCGGCCCTGCCCGGGCGCTGACGATCTGGCGATACGGAGCGGACGCCCGGGCAGGGCGCAACAGCTTGAGGTGGTGACCGAACTTCCTACCCAGAATGACCTGGGCAAGGTTCTGAGGGTCTGCGGCTGACGGATGCCGCACTCTCAGCGCTGTGGCGCTCCCCTGTCGGAATATGTGGATGTACGGGTGCCAGGTTACCGCTCGCTCGCCGCGAGCTGGCCGCAGGCTCCGTCGATCTCCTGGCCACGGGTGTCGCGGACGGTGACCGGCACCCCGTGACCTGCGATGGCCTGCACGAACGCCCGCTCGTCCTCGGGGCGGGACGCCGTCCACTTCGAGCCGGGGGTCGGGTTCAGCGGGATCAGGTTCACGTGGACCCGCTTGCCCTTGAGCAGCCGGCCCAGCAGGTCGCCGCGCCAGGCCTGGTCGTTGATGTCGCGGATCAGGGCGTACTCGATCGAGATCCGGCGGCCGGACTTCTCGGCGTACTCCCAGGCGGCGTCGAGGACCTCGCGGACCTTCCAGCGGGTGTTCACCGGGACCAGGGTGTCGCGCAGCTCGTCGTCGGGGGCGTGCAGGGAGACCGCGAGGCGGCACTTGAAGCCCTCGTCGGCGAACCGGAGCATCGCCGGGACCAGGCCCACGGTGGAGACGGTGATGCCGCGCTGGGACAGGCCGAGGCCGTCGGGCTCGGGGTCGGTCAGGCGGCGGATGGCGCCGACGACGCGCTTGTAGTTGGCCAGCGGCTCGCCCATGCCCATGAAGACGATGTTGGACAGCCGGGCCGGGCCGCCGGGGACCTCGCCGTCGCGCAGGGCGCGCATGCCGTCGACGATCTGGTGGACGATCTCCGCGGTGGACAGGTTGCGGTCCAGGCCCGCCTGCCCGGTGGCGCAGAAGGGGCAGTTCATGCCGCAGCCGGCCTGCGAGGAGATGCACATGGTGACCCGGTCGGGGTAGCGCATCAGGACGGACTCCACCAGGGTGCCGTCGTGCAGCTTCCACAGGGTCTTGCGGGTGGTGTCGTCGTCGCAGGAGATGTGCCGGACGACGGACATCAGCTCCGGCAGCAGTTCCTGCTGGAGCTTCTCGCGGGCGGCGGCGGGGATGTCGGTCCACTCGGCCGGGTCGTGCGCGTAGCGGGCGAAGTAGTGCTGGGAGAGCTGCTTGGCCCGGAACGGCTTCTCACCGATCGCGGCGACCGCCTCACGGCGCTCGGCGGGGCTGAGGTCGGCGAGGTGCCGCGGAGGCTTCTTGGCTCCGCGGGGCGCGACGAAGGTGAGCTCTCCCGGAGCGGGGCGGGCCATGGCAGGTACTCCTCGTAAGACGAAAGGCGCGCCGCATCAGCAGCGCGCCCTTCCAGGGTACCGGCAGCGCCCGGCACCGGCCCGGCCCGGCGGACCGGGCGGGGTGCGCCGGGCGGCCCGGGCGGGGTACGCCGGGCCGGCGGACCGGGCGTCAGGCCGTGCCGACGAAGGCCGCCAGCAGCAGCCACACCACGGGGGCCGTGGGCAGCAGCGAGTCCAGGCGGTCCATGATGCCGCCGTGGCCCGGCAGCAGCGTGCCCATGTCCTTGATGCCCAGGTCCCGCTTGATCATCGACTCGCCCAGGTCGCCCAGCGTGGCGCTGACCGCCACGGCCAGGCCCAGCAGGAGGCCCTGCCACCAGGCCCCGTCGTCGATCAGGAACTGCATGCACAGCGCACCGGCCGCCATCGCGAAGGCGACGGCGCCGAACAGGCCCTCGCGGGTCTTGCCCGGGCTGATCCGGGGCGCGAGCTTGTGCTTGCCGAAGCGCCAGCCCACCGCGTAGGCGCCGGTGTCACTGACGACCGTGAGCAGCAGGAAGGTGACCACGCGCTGCGGACCGTCCTCGGCCTTCAGCATCATCGCCACGAACGTGGCCAGGAACGGCACGTAGAACGCGGCGAAGACACCGGCCGTGACGTCCTTGAGGTAGTCCTCCGGCGGTTCGGTCATCCGCCACACGAGCACCGCGAGCGCCGTGAGGGCCATGGCCACCCACGCCCCCTCGGCCCCGCTGACGTAGCCCGCGATGACCATGGCCGCGCCGCCGAGGGCGAGCGGGACCAGGGGTGCCTTGATGCCCTTGCGCTCCTGGAGCCGCGAGGTCAGTTCCCACAGGCCGACGACGACCGCGACGACCACGACGCCGACGAAGACCTCTTTGACGATGAACAGCGATGCGAAGATCACCGCACCGAGGCCGACGCCGACCCCTATGGCAGCGCGCAGGTCGCGCCCCGCCCGCTTCTTCGGCGGTGGCTGGGAAGCGGCCTGCGGGGCCTGCGAAGGTGGCGTGGGCATGGGCTCCTGCGGCGGCAGCTCGGTATGGACCGGGGGGCCGCCCGGAAGGGCAGCCCCCCGATCATAAGCCGCACCCGCCGGAACCGGCTCCGCGGCCCAGGGAGAGTCGTTCATCAGACCTCGAGCAGCTCGGCTTCCTTGTGCTTGAGCAGCTCGTCCACCTGCGCGACGTACTTCGCGGTGGTGTCGTCGAGCTCCTTCTCGGCGCGGCGCACCTCGTCCTCGCCGGCCTCCTTGTCCTTGACCAGCTTGTCGAGGGCGTCCTTGGCCTTGCGGCGCACGGAGCGGATGGAGACGCGGGAGTCCTCGGCCTTGCCCTTGGCGACCTTGATGAACTCGCGGCGGCGCTCCTCGGTCAGCTCGGGGAAGGTGACCCGGATGATGTTGCCGTCGTTGCTGGGGTTGACGCCCAGGTCGGAGTCGCGGATGGCCTGCTCGATGTTGCGCAGGGCGCTCTTGTCGAACGGCGTGACCACGGCCATACGCGGCTCGGGCACCGAGAAGGAGGCCAGCTGGTTGATGGGGGTCAGCGCACCGTAGTAGTCCGCCACGATCTTGTTGAACATCGCCGGGTGCGCACGCCCGGTGCGGATCGCGGCGAAGTCCTCCTTGGCGACCACGACGGCCTTCTCCATCTTCTCCTCGGCCTCGAGGAGGATTTCTTCGATCACCACGTGCTCCTGCATGTCTTGAATGGATGGTTCAGGCGGGCGGGCCGGGCGCGTTCGTCGGCCCGGCAGAGCGCTCAGGCCCGGGTGCCCTGGTCGCTCACGAGCGTGCCGATCTTCTCACCCTTCACGGCCCGGGCGATATTGCCCTCGGTGAGCAGCTCGAAGACGAGGATCGGGAGCTTGTTGTCGCGGCACAGCGTGATGGCGGTGGCGTCGGCGACCTTCAGGTCGCGCGCGAGCACCTCGCCGTACTCCAGCGCGTCGAACTTGACGGCGTCCGGGTTCGTCTTCGGGTCGGAGTCGTAGACGCCGTCCACGCCGTTCTTGCCCATGAGCAGCGCCTCGGCGTCGATCTCCAGGGCGCGCTGGGCCGCGGTGGTGTCGGTGGAGAAGTAGGGCATGCCCATGCCGGCGCCGAAGATCACGACGCGGCCCTTCTCCAGGTGCCGTACGGCGCGCAGCGGGATGTACGGCTCGGCGACCTGGCCCATCGTGATGGCGGTCTGGACGCGGGAGTCGATGCCCTCCTTCTCCAGGAAGTCCTGGAGGGCGAGGCAGTTCATGACCGTACCGAGCATGCCCATGTAGTCGGAGCGGGCCCGGTCCATGCCGCGCTGCTGCAGTTCGGCGCCGCGGAAGAAGTTGCCGCCGCCGATGACGACCGCGATCTCCGCGCCGTCGCGGACGACGCCCGCGATCTCGCGCGCGATGGCGTGCACGACGTCGGGGTCGACACCCAGTCCGCCGCCGCCCGAGAAGGCTTCGCCGGACAGCTTCAGCAGGAAGCGGCGAACACCCTTGCGGTCGGGGTCGTTCTGGTCGTGGGATGCGGTGTGGGGGTCCACGCCCTGGTTCATGGAGATCTCCTCGTGCACATACGAAGAAGGCCATTGCCGGTGGGTCCTTGCGGTTCCCTCTTCGGCAATGGCCTCCTCGTCAGATCTGCGGTCGTCCTGCGCGGAGCCGGACGACTGCCTCAGACCCTACCGGGGTCCGGGTGTCCGTCGCGTACGGACAGGACTCAGATGCCGACCTTGATGCGGGTGAAGCGCTTCAGGGTGACACCGGCCTCGTCCAGGATCTGCTGGACGGTCTTCTTGTTGTCCAGCGCGTACGGCTGGCCGAGGAGGGTGGCCTCCTTGAAGAAGCCGTTCAGGCGGCCCTCGACGATCTTCGGGAGCGCGGCCTCGGGCTTGCCCTCGGCGCGGGTGGTCTCCTCGGCGACGCGGCGCTCGGACTCGACGACCTCGGCCGGGACGTCCTCCTTGGAGAGGTACTTCGGCGCGAAGGCGGCGATGTGCTGGGCGATGCCGCGGGCGACCTCGTTCTCCTTGTCGAGCTCGACCAGGACACCGATCTGCGGGGGCAGGTCGGGCATGGTGCGGTGCATGTAGGAGTGCACGTAGCCGTTGTCGAACTGCGCGAAGCGGTCCAGGACGATCTTCTCGCCGAGGTTGGCGTTGGCCTCGTCCACGAACGCCTGGACGGTCTTGCCGGGCTCGATCTCGGAGGCGAGCAGGGCGGCGATGTCGGCCGGCTTGGTGGCGGCGACGTGCGCGGCGATGGCCTTGGCGACGTCCTGGAACTTGTCACCCTTGGCGACGAAGTCCGTCTCGCACTTCAGCTCGACGAGGACACCGGAGGTGGCGTCATCGGCGATGAGGGACACGACGGCACCGTTCTCGGCGGAACGGCCCTCGCGCTTGGCGACGCCCTTCTGACCCTTGATGCGCAGCGCCTCGACGGCCTTGTCGACGTCGCCGCCGGACTCCTCCAGGGCCTTCTTGCAGTCCATCATGCCGGCGCCGGTGAGCTCGCGGAGCTTCTTGACGTCAGCGGCGGTGTAGTTCGCCATGAGTCCTTGTTCTCTCTCGAAGTCGTAGATCTACGGGTGAACGGCGGAGGAGCCGCGCTCGTGACGCGTCTCCCCCGCCGTCATCGTCCGTGCTGCGAGTGCCCGGCACGTGAACGCCGGGCGCTCTCAGAGGGTCAGGCCTGCTCGGCCTCGGCGGCCGGAGCCTCGGCGGCCGGGGCCTCGGCGGCGGCCGGGGCCTCGTCAGCCTTCTTCTCACCCTCGAGCAGGTCGCGCTCCCACTCGGCGAGCGGCTCGCCGGCGGCCTTGTCGCCCGGCTTCGAGTCACCGGCGGCAACGCCGGAACGGGCGATCAGGCCCTCGGCGACGGCGTCGGCGATCACACGCGTGAGCAGGGTGACGGAACGGATCGCGTCGTCGTTGCCCGGGATCTTGTAGTCGACCTCGTCGGGGTCGCAGTTGGTGTCGAGGATCGCGACGACCGGGATGTGGAGCTTGCGCGCCTCACCGACGGCGATGTGCTCCTTCTTGGTGTCGACGATCCAGACGGCGCTCGGCACCTTCTGCATCTCGCGGATACCACCGAGGGTCTTCTCCAGCTTGGCCTTCTCGCGGGAGAGGACCAGGAGCTCCTTCTTGGTGAGGCCGGAGGCGGCCACGTCCTCGAAGTCGATCGCCTCGAGCTCCTTCAGACGCTGAAGGCGCTTGTAGACGGTGGAGAAGTTGGTGAGCATGCCACCCAGCCAGCGCTGGTTGACGTACGGCATGCCGACGCGGGTCGCCTGCTCGGCGATCGCCTCCTGCGCCTGCTTCTTCGTGCCGACGAACATGATGGAGCCGCCGTGCGCGACGGTCTCCTTGACGAACTCGTAGGCGCGGTCGATGTACGACAGCGACTGGAGCAGGTCGATGATGTAGATGCCGTTGCGCTCGGTGAAGATGAAGCGCTTCATCTTCGGGTTCCAGCGACGGGTCTGGTGACCGAAGTGGACGCCGCTCTCCAGCAGCTCCCGCATCGTGACGACGGCCATGGCCGTATCTCCTTGGTTTCTCGGTTTCATTCCTGACGCCCCGGCGCGTCCTGCCCCCGCCGAAGGGGACCGAGAGACGCTGACGTCCGACCGGGAGACCGGCCGGTGCTGGGGCGTGCGAAGTCGACCCGGTGACCCGGATCGCCACAAGAAGTGTACGGGACCCGTACCGGTGCCGGGTGACGCGGCCGTCCACATCGGCCCCGTCGTCCACAGCCCCGACCGCGCGACCGGGACCGCGCGGGACGCTGCGGGGCATGACGACGATCATCCTGACTCTGCTGCTGACCTTGCTCCCGGCGGCGGTGGGGGTTGCCGCGGGGCCGACACCCGGGGGCGGGCCGGGGCTGGGGCCCGCCCCCTTGCT
The DNA here is from genome assembly GCF_020532625.1 of Streptomyces antimicrobicus. Lineage (GTDB taxonomy): Bacteria > Actinomycetota > Actinomycetes > Streptomycetales > Streptomycetaceae > Streptomyces > Streptomyces antimicrobicus. Next base: position 12,390 of record NZ_JAJAUY010000166.1, read on the forward strand.
CCGGGCCGGCCCCACGGCGGCCAAGGCCGTGACGGGGCCGGGCTGGGCGCCGCCTGCGGCGCTGGCCGTGGCTGGGGGCGGGGACGCGCCCGGGGGCCCGGCGGGGGCCGTGCCCGGGGGCCCGGCCGGGGGCGGGCCTGGTGGTGGGGACGTGCCCGCGCCCGAGCCCCGGGGCGGGCCGGAGCTCGCTGCTGGGCCCCTGCTCCCGGCTGGCCCCACGGCGGCCAAGGCCGTGACGGGGCCGGGTTGGACGCCGCCTGCGGCGCTGGGGGC
>NZ_JAJAUY010000167.1 GCF_020532625.1 Streptomyces antimicrobicus
CTCGGGCGCCTGGTGCGGCGACGGCTCGGGCGCCTGGTGCGGCGACGGCTCGGAGGACGGGGACGGCACGGCGGGGTCGGGGCTGGAGGTCACGGCGGGTTCCTTGGGGATGCGGATCAGTGCGGCCGGGTACGGGCGACCGCGTCGAGGGCGTCGGCGAGCCGGTCGAGGACAGCGGCGGCCTGTTCGTCGGTGAGGGTCAGGGGCGGCAGCAGCCGGACCACGCTGGAGTGCCGCCCGCCGAGCTCCACGATCAACCCCCGGTCCAGGCAGGCCCGGCGGACGGCGGCCGCCAGGTGCGGGGCCGCGGGGGCGGGGCCGCCGTCGTGGTCGGGGGCCTCGGGGTCGACGAGTTCGAGGCCGATCATCAGTCCGCGGCCCCGGACGTCCCCGACGTACGGATGCCCGGCGGTCATCCCGTGCAGGGCGGCGAGCATGCGCGCGCCGAGCCCGGCCGCGCGTTCGGCGAGCCGGTTCTCCCGGACGTAGGCGAGGGTGGCGGTGCCGGCGGCCATGGCGAGCTGGTTCCCGCGGAACGTTCCGGCATGCGCTCCGGGCCGCCAGACGTCGAGTCCGCCGCGGTAGACGACCACGGCGAGGGGGAGGCTGCCGCCGATGGCCTTGGACAGCACCATCACATCGGGGACCACGCCGGAGTGGTCGACGCCCCAGAACGCCCCGGTGCGTCCGACGCCGGTCTGGACCTCGTCGGCGATCAACGGGATGCCCCGGGCCGCGGTGATCTCGCGCATCCGGCGCAGCCAGTCGTCCGGGGCGGGCACGACCCCGCCCTCGCCCTGGACGGGTTCGAGGATCATCCCGGCGGGGGCGGGGACGCCGCCCTTGGGGTCGTCGAGCAGGTGCTCGGTCCACCGCGCGCACAGCGCCGCGCCCTCGGCGCCACCGACGCCGAACGGGCAGCGGTGGTCGCTCGGGTAGGGCAGCCGGGTCACGCGGACGCCCTCGGCGCCGCCGGAGGCGTCCAGCGATCCGGTGGTCATGCCGTGGTAGGCGCCGGTGAAGGCCAGCAGTCCGGTGCGGCCGGTGGCGGTGCGGACCAGGCGCAGGGCGGCCTCGACGGCGTCGGTGCCGGCCGGTCCGCAGAACTGGATCCGCGCGTCCGCGGCGAGTTCGGCGGGCAGGTTGGTGAACAGCTCGGTGACGAAGGCGTCCTTGACGGGAGTGGCGAGGTCGAGGACCTGCAGCGGCGCCTCCGAGTCGAGGACCCGCCGGACGGCTTCGAGGACGACGGGATGGTTGTGCCCGAGGGCGAGGGTGCCCGCGCCGGAGAGGCAGTCGAGGTAGCGGCGCCCGTCGGCGCCCTCGATGGTCAGTCCGCGGGCGCGCACCGGGACGATCGGCAGGGAGCGCGCGTACGTCCGGGCGGCGGACTCGCGTTGGGACTGCCGGCGCAGGATGGCGTCCCGTTCGCCGCCGGGCCCGGGGAGGGCGGCGGTCGAGGGGGCGAGTGCGGCCGCGGCTGCGGCCTGTCCGGTCGTCACGGCCACGACTGTCGGTCCTCCCGCGTGAGTTGCCCGGCGCGGCACGGCGCCGGCGCGCCCTGCTGGCGCCCGTCCCCCGTCCGTACCAACGACGGTGGGGGCGGCCGATCACGGGTGCGGCGAAGATCCTTGCAACCGCGGACCCGGACTTCGGCGTCCTGGGCGGCGACGGCATAGTGGGGTGCTGCACTTCGCGCTTCGACCCACCAGGGGGATTGACGACATGCGACCGAACCGACCGGTCACCGCAGTACTGTGCGCGGCCGCGCTCGCGCTGACCGCAGCGGCCTGCGGGCCCGGCGGCGACGATGCCGGCGGCGACGCCAAGCCGACGGACGTGGCGGCCAGCGGTCCGGCCGACGGGATCAAGATCCCGGAGCACCTGAAGGACAAGCTCAAGGAACGCGGCCTCGACCTGGACAAGTGGAAGGGCGGTGCCTGGAAGAACTGGAAGAAGGAGGACTGGCTCCGCGAGGCCAACGACTTCATCAACCCGATCATCGAGGACCTGTGGGACCCGGACCGGATGCGTGACGCCCAGCGCCCGGACAAGCCGGTGACCGACCCGGACCTCGGCAAGGACCAGGGCGTGACGGACCCGGCCCCGGCGCCGGTGACCGCCAAGGCCGTGGGGACGCCGTACCACCAGAACGCCCCGGAGGCCGGCAAGGTCTTCTTCGACGGCCCCGAGGGCTCGATGGTCTGCTCGGCGACCGTGGTCAAGGACCCGGCGCACCCGGGGAAGTCGAACATGGTCTGGACGGCCGGCCACTGCGTGCACGCGGGCAAGGCGGGCGGCTGGTACCGCAACATCGCCTTCGTGCCGTCGTACAACAACGCGGGCAAGTCCCAGGCGCAGCTCAAGGGTGCCAAGCGCGACGAGGTCGCCCCGTACGGGGTGTGGTGGAGCGACTGGGCGCAGACGTCGGACCAGTGGATCGCCCAGGGCGGTCCGACCGGTGGCCAGGGGGCCCCGTACGACTTCGCGGTGCTGCACGTGACGCCCGAGAAGGGCTCGGCGAAGTCGCTGGAGGAGACCGTCGGTTCGGCGCTCCCGGTGGAGTTCGCGGCGCCGGCCGTGCAGAAGGTCGCGAGCATCACGGCCACCGGCTACCCGGCGGCGGCGCCGTTCGACGGGCAGCGCGCCTACCAGTGCACCGACAAGCCGGGCCGGCTGTCGCTGAACGCGAACGACCCGGTGATGTACCGCATCGGTTGCACGATGACCGGTGGTTCCTCGGGCGGCGGCTGGGTCGCGGCGGGTGCCGACGGCAAGCCGGCGCTGGTGTCGAACACCTCCATCGGCCCGGCGAAGGCGGGCTGGCTGGCCGGTCCGCGGCTGGGCCCGGAGGCCAAGGCGGTCTTCGAGGCGGTCAGCCGCAAGTTCAAGTAGGACGACGCCGGAGGGCCCCCCGCACGTGGTGCGGGGGGCCCTCCGGCGTTCGCGCGCGGCTCAGTGCCGGGCGGGCACGTACGGCGCCAGGTCGGCCGCGAGCTCCTGGTGGACCCTGGCCTTGAGCAGGGTGCCCTCCGGGGTGTGCTCCTCGGAGATCACCTCGCCCTCGGCGTGGGCGCGGGCGACCAGGGAGCCGCGGGTGTACGGCACCAGGGCCTCCACCTCGACCTCCGGCCGCGGCAGCTCGGCGTCGATGAGCGCGAGCAGCTCGGCCATGCCCTGGCCGGTGCGGGCCGAGACGGCGATGGAGTGCTTCTCGATCCGCAGCAGCCGCTGGAGGACCAGCGGGTCGGCCGCGTCCGCCTTGTTGATCACCACGATCTCGCGGACGTCGACCGCCCCGACGTCGCGGATGACCTCGCGGACGGCGGCGAGCTGCTCCTCCGGCGCCGGGTGCGCGCCGTCCACCACGTGCAGGATGAGGTCGGAGTCGCCGACCTCCTCCATGGTGGAGCGGAACGCCTCGACCAGGTGGTGGGGCAGGTGCCGGACGAATCCGACGGTGTCGGCCAGCGTGTAGACGCGGCCGGTGGGCGTCTCGGCCCGGCGCACGGTCGGGTCGAGGGTGGCGAACAGGGCGTTCTCCACCAGCACGCCCGCGCCGGTGAGCCGGTTGAGCAGCGAGGACTTGCCGGCGTTGGTGTAGCCGGCGATGGCGACCGAGGGGACCTTGTTGCGGCGGCGTTCCTGCCGCTTGAGGTCGCGGCCGGTCTTCATCTCCGCGATCTCCCGGCGCATCTTGGCCATCTTCTCGCGGATCCGACGCCGGTCGGTCTCGATCTTGGTCTCACCGGGACCGCGGGTGGCGAGGCCGCCGCCCTTGCCGCCGCCCATCTGGCGGGACAGGGACTGACCCCAGCCCCGCAGCCGCGGCAGCATGTACTGCATCTGCGCGAGCGAGACCTGCGCCTTGCCCTCGCGGGACTTGGCGTGCTGGGCGAAGATGTCGAGGATCAGGGCGGTCCGGTCGATCACCTTGACCTTGACGACGTCTTCGAGCGCGATGAGCTGGCCGGGGCTGAGCTCGCCGTCGCAGACGACGGTGTCGGCACCGGTCTCGACGACGATGTCGGCGAGCTCGCGGGCCTTGCCCGACCCGATGAAGGTGGCCGGGTCCGGCTTGTCACGGCGCTGGATGACACCGTCGAGGACGAGGGCGCCGGCCGTCTCGGCGAGCGCGGCGAGCTCCGCGAGGGAGTTCTCCGCGTCCTGCACCGTGCCCGAGGTCCAGACGCCGACGAGTACGACGCGCTCCAGGCGCAGCTGCCGGTACTCGACCTCGGTGACGTCCTCGAGCTCCGTGGACAGGCCGGCGACCCTGCGGAGGGCCGCTCGCTCGGAGCGGTCGAACTGGTCGCCGTCCCGGTCCCCGTCGATCTCGTAGCTCCAGGCGACGTCCTCCTCCATCAGGGCGTCGGCCCGAAGGCTCTCGGTGTAGCTCTGCGCGTCCTGTGAAGAGGAAGAAGAGGAGGTCATTGGATCCTTACGTCGGTATACGAGTGGTGTACGGGTACAACGTGTCACACCGGTCGGGGATTCCCGCGGGCGGCCCGTCGACCTCTCGATGGTGACATGCCCGTTCCACCGGGGTCACACCCTTTTCGGGGTGCTCCAGTCCGGATGCCCCGGCATCGGCGGGGTGGTCTTCCCGTAGAGCCAGGGCTGCAGGAAGGCCGTGAGGTCCGTGCCGGCCTCCTGCGAGGCCAGGCGGACGAAGTCGTCCGTGCCGGCCACGGAGTCGGCGTACTCGGCGACCCAGCGGCGCTGGACCCGGTCGAAGGCGGCCGTGCCGATCTTCTGCCGCAGGGCGTACAGGACCAGGGCGGCGCCGTCGTAGACGACCGGTCGGAACAGTCCGATCTTCTCGCCGGGCGCGGCGGGCCTGGGGGCGGCCGGCGGGCCGCCGGCCGCCCGCCACTGGTCGGAGCGCTGGTACGCCTCGCGCATCCGCCGCTCCAGGGAGTACTTGCCGAGGCCGTCGGCGTACAGGGCCTCGTACCAGGTGGCGTGCCCCTCGTTGAGCCACAGGTCGGACCAGGTCCGGGGGGTGACGCTGTCACCGAACCACTGGTGGGCGAGCTCATGGACCATGATCGACTCCACGTACCACTCGGGGTAGCCGGTGTCGGTGAAGATGCTCCGCTCGAACAGCGACAGGGTCTGGGTCTCCAGCTCGAAGCCGGTGGAGGCGCGGGCGATCAGCACGCCGTACGTCTCGAAGGGGTAGCGGCCGACCCGCTGCTCCATCCATTCCACCTGGCCGGGGGTCTTGGCCAGCCACTTCTCCAGCCGGGTGCGGTCGGCGGCCGGGACCACGTCGCGCAGCGGCAGGCCGTGCGGCCCGGTGCGCCGCACGACGGCGGAGTCGCCGACGGAGACCTGGGCGAGCTCGGTGGCCATGGGGTGGTGGGTGCGGTACGTCCACGTGGTCCCGGCGGCCCGGGCGCCGACGGCCCGGTGGACGGGCAGGTCCGGCAGTCCGTTGGCGACGGCGGTCAGGCCCTCGGGGACGGTGATCCGGAAGGTGTAGTACGCCTTGTCCGCCGGGTGGTCGTTGCACGGGAAGACCCGGTGCGCGGCGTCCGCCTGGTTGGCCATGGCCAGGCCGTCGCCGGTGGTCACCCAGCCGCCGTCGGCACGGCCGCGGGGGTCGCTGGTGTGGCGGACGGTGATGTGCAGCGGCACCCCTTCGGGCAGGGCGGTGCGGGGGGTGAGGACGAGGTCCTCGCCGACGCTCTGGAAGGTCGCCGGCCGGCCGTTGACCTCGGCGGAGGAGACGGTGCCGTGGGTGAAGTCGAGGTTGATCCGCTCCAGCGGCGCGACGGTCCTGGCACTGATCACCGTGACGGCGTCGAGCGGTTCCTTGTTGCTGCGGTACGTGAAGGACAGGTCGTACGCGAGGACGTCGTACCCGGGGTTGCCGAGGTCCGGGAAGAGCCGGTCGCCGATGCCCAGCGCCTGCGGGGGCGGCGGCAGCACGGCGGCGACGAGGGTCAGGGAGGCGGCGGCGAGCAGCCCGGCGCGCAGCCGGGCGGAGGTGAGGCGCATCCCCCACCGCATACCAGGGGGCCCGCCACGCCCGGGTACGACGCGCGGCGGGACCACCCGAAGGAGACCCCGGTCAGGCCCGGCCGACGTCGTAGACGCCGGGGACGTCGCGCATGGCCCGCATCAGGGCCGGCAGGGTGGCCGCGTCGCGCAGGTGCAAGGTGTAGGTGTGCCGGACCCGGCCCTCGACGGGCGGGTCGACGGTGGCCGAGATGACCTCGACGTGCATCCGGGCGATGGCCTCGGTGAGGTCGGCCAGCAGGTGGGGGCGGCCGAACGATTCGGCGACCAGCGTGACGCGGAAGTCGGCGGCCCCCCGCCAGTGCACCGCGACCGGCGACCGGCCGAGGGAGCGCATCTGCCCGGCCACCGCGCACTCCACCCGGTGCACGGTGACCGCACCGCCGCGGACGACGAAGCCGGCGACCGCGTCCGGCGGCACGGGCGTGCAGCAGCCCGCGAGCCGGACGGGCGCGTCGGGCAGGTCGGCGACGGCGTTGCCGCTGCCGGGGCGCAGGTTGACCACGGTCAGCGGGGCCCGCGGCGCGGCCTGGGCCGGGCGGGTGCTGCCGGGGTGTGCCCGCAGCCAGCCGCTGATCGCGATCCGGGCGGCCGGGGTACGGGCGTGCTCCAGCCAGTCGGCGGCCGGCCCGGCGGCGGGGTCGCTGCCGAGCAGCAGCTGAACGGTGTCCCCGTCGGCCAGGGTGCTGGCCAGGGAGGTGAGCCGGCCGTTGACGCGGGCGCCGATGCAGCCGTGGGCGGCCTCGCCGTGCTGGGCGTAGGCCGCGTCGATACAGGTGGCGCCCGCCGGCAGGCTGATGGTGCCGGGGGCGGCGCCGTCGGCGAGGAAGACGGTGATCTCGCGGTCCTGGGCGAGGTCCTCGCGCAGCGAGCTCCAGAAGGTGTCGGGGTCGGGCGCGGACTGCTGCCACTCCAGCAGCCGCCGCAGCCAGCCGGGCCGGGTGGGGTCCACGCGCTCCTCGTCGGGGTCGCCGGGGGCGGCGGGGGCGCTGGTGTAGGGGTTGCCGAGGGCGACCACGCCGGCCTCGGCGACCCGGTGCATCTGCCGGGTGCGGACGATGACCTCGGCGATGACGCCCTCGGGGGTGGCCACGGCGGTGTGCAGGGACTGGTAGAGGTTGAACTTGGGGGCGGCGACGAAGTCCTTGAACTCCGAGACCACCGGGGTGAAGCAGGTGTGGAGCTCGCCCAGGGCCGCGTAGCAGTCGGCGTTCTCCGCGACCAGCACGAGCAGCCGGCCGAAGTCGGAGCCGCGCAGCTCCCCGCGCTTGCGGGCGACGCGGTGGACGGAGACGAAGTGCCGCGGCCGGATCAGCACCTCGGCCTGGATGCCGGCGTCGCGCAGCACGGCCCGTACGGAGTCGGCGATGGCGGGCAGCGGGTCGCCCTCGGCGGCGTGGGCGGCGATCAGGGCGCGGGTGTGCTCGTACTCCTCGGGGTGCAGGATCGCGAAGACCAGGTCCTCCAGCTCGGTCTTGAGGGCCTGGACGCCGAGCCGTTCGGCCAGCGGGATCAGCACGTCGCGGGTGACGGTGGCGATGCGGACCTGTTTGTCGGGGCGCATCACGCCCAGGGTGCGCATGTTGTGGAGCCGGTCGGCGAGCTTGATGGACATCACGCGGACGTCGTTGCCGGTGGCGACGAGCATCTTGCGGAAGGTCTCGGGCTCGGCGGCGGCCCCGTAGTCGACCTTCTCCAGCTTGGTGACGCCGTCGACGATGAAGGCGACCTCGTCGCCGAACCCGGCGCGGACCTGATCGAGGGTCACGTCGGTGTCCTCGACGGTGTCGTGGAGCAGAGAGGCCGTCAGGGTGGTGGTCTCCGCACCGAGTTCGGCGAGGATCAGGGTCACCGCGAGCGGGTGGGTGATGTACGGCTCGCCGCTCTTGCGCGTCTGGCCGCGGTGCGAGGACTCGGCGAGCACGTAGGCGCGGCGCAGCACCGACAGGTCGGCGTCGGGGTGGTGGGCGCGGTGCGCCTCGGCGACGTGCCCGATGGCGTCCGGCAGGCGGTCGCGGGCGGTCGGACCGAGCAGCGCCGCGCGGCCCAGCCGGCGCAGGTCGAGGCGGGCCCGGCCGCGTCTGCGGAGCTCGGGCGGTGAGTCGGGGTTCGTGGCCTCTGCACTCATGGGCACCTCCGGCGGCTTCGACCGGCGTCGGCGGGCAGGGGTGAGCCCTCAGGGCCGGTGTCTGATGCTACCGACCCCACCACGTGGCGCAGTCCGGCTCTCGCTGAGCGTGAAACGGATCACCCATGAGAGGGAATCTTCAGCCGAAAGCCGTTTCGGTGAGCCAGGCCGGGTCGAACTCTCCGGAGGCGACGATCACGGCCGGGCCGGTCATGTCGATCGCGCCGTCGGGGTGCTCGGTGATCGTGAGCGTGCCGCCGGGGAGGTCGACGGTGTACGTGGCGGGCTCGCCCGTGACGGCCGGGTCGGCGCCGTCGCGCCGGATGGCGGCGACGGCGACCGCGCAGGCGCCGGTGCCGCAGGAGCGGGTCTCGCCGGAGCCGCGCTCGTGGACGCGCATGGCGACGTGGCGGGGGCCGCGGTCGACGACGAACTCGACGTTCACCCCGTCGGGGTAGACCTCGGCGGGGCTGAAGGGCGGCGGCGCGAGCAGGTCGCCGGCGTGGTCGAGGCTGTCGACGAACGCGACGGCGTGCGGGTTGCCCATGTTGACGTTGCGGGCGGGCCAGCTGCGGTCGCCGACGGTGACGGTGGCCTGCTCCTCGGGGAGGGCGGCGCGGCCCATGGAGACGGTGACGTCGCCGCTCTTGTCGAGGTGGACCCGCTTGACGCCGCCGCGGGTGGCGACGGCGAGGTCGCCGGCCTCGACGTGGCCGGCGTACTGCAGGTAGCGGGCGAAGACGCGGACGCCGTTGCCGCACATCTCGGCGACGGAGCCGTCGCTGTTGCGGTAGTCCATGAACCACTCGGCCTCGTCGGCCATGGGGCGCGCCTCGGGGTGGGTGGCGGACCGTACGACGTGCAGCACACCGTCCGCACCGAGCCCGGCCCGGCGGTCGCACAGCCGGGCGACGGCGTGCGGGGGCAGGTCGAGGGTGTTGTCGGGGTCCGGGAGGATGACGAAGTCGTTCTCGGTCCCGTGGCCCTTGAGGAAGGCGAGTGCGCTGGTCACGGGCCCATCGTAGCCGGGGCGCGGGACGGCGGGCGGAGGGATCCGCCTGGTGGGACGCCCGGCGCGGCGGGCGCGCGGCCCGCGCGCCGGTACGGCTTCCGCGCCCCTGCGGCCCGCGTGCTGCGCCCCTACGGCCGCAGCCGGGCCACGCGCCAGACCGCGAGGGCCACGGCGGCGAGGGTGACCAGGGCGTAGAGGGCGACGATGCGCCAGTCGGGGCGGCGGCCGGAGCCGCGCGGGGGCAGGCCGGGCCAGGTGTAGCCGACCCGGCGGGCGGCCATCATGCCCCAGCCGCCGGCGCAGGAGCTGATCAGCAGGCCCAGCATGGCCACGACGGCGCCGCCGTCACCGAACTCGAAGGCGAGCGGGAAGGCGAACATCAGCGAGCCGGCGGCGGCCAGCATCACGATCGGGGCGATCTGCCAGATCCGCAGCCGGCGCTGCGGGCGCAGCTCGACCTCGACCTCGGGGCCGGAGACGTCGACGGGGCCGTCCTCGCCGGTGCCGAGCGCGTCGGGACCGTCCGGGGTCAGCCGGGCCGGGTCGGCGGGCAGCCCGAGCCCGTCCTGCAGCAGCGGGTCGGCGTCCCGCCGGGTGTCGTCGCCCCGCCCGGTGTCGCGAGGGCCGGCCTCCATCGCCACGCGCCCTCCCCACTCGGACTTCGTATACGGCAGTTCACCGCCGGTGGTGGAACCGGTGGAGTTTGATGATGGCACGCCCCAGGACCCCGATCTGCCGCTCGGGGCGTCCCGATGCCATCACGTGATCAGGCTGTGACCGCTCGTTCGACCAACGACTGCGCGAGCCGGGGGAGTTCCCCCCGGTCGGCGGCCGCTCCGCTGAGCCAGTGCACCCGCGGGTCGCGCCGGAACCAGGAGTCCTGGCGGCGGGCGAACCGCTTGGTGGCCCGGACGGTCTCGGCGCGGGCCTCGTCCTCGGTGCACTGCCCGGCGAGCGCGGCGAGGACCTGCTGGTAACCCAGCGCCCGGGAGGCGGTGACGCCCTCGCGCAGGCCCTGGGCCTCCAGTGCGCGGACCTCGTCCACCAGGCCCGCCTCCCACATCCGGTCGACGCGCAGCGCGATCCGCTCGTCCAGCTCGGGGCGGGCGACGTCGACGCCGATCTGGATCACGTCGTAGACGGACTCGTGCCCCGGGAGGTTCGCGGTGAAGGGCTTGCCGGTGATCTCGATGACCTCCAGCGCGCGCACGATGCGGCGGCCGTTGCTCGGCAGGATCGCGGCGGCCGCGGCCGGGTCGAGGGCGGCCAGGCGGGCGTGCAGGGCGCCGGGGCCGCGCTCGGCGGCCTCCGCCTCCAGCCGGGCCCGGACGGCGGGGTCCGTGCCGGGGAACTCCATGGCGTCCAGGGCGCCGCGGACGTACAGCCCGGAGCCGCCGACCACGACGGGGGTGCGGCCCTCGGCGAGCAGCCGGTCGATCTCGGCGCGGGCGAGGCGCTGGTACTCGGCGACGCTGGCGGTGACGGTGACGTCCCAGATGTCGAGGAGGTGGTGCGGCACTCCGCCGCGTTCCTCGGTCGTCAGCTTCGCGGTGCCGATGTCCATCCCCCGGTAGAGCTGCATGGAGTCGGCGTTGACGACCTCGCCGTCGAAACGGCGGGCCAGGGCGACGCCCAGATCGGACTTTCCGGCCGCGGTGGGACCGACGACGGCGATGACGCGCGGGGCGGGGGCTGCACTTCTCACCGACCCAGTCTCGCAAACCGCCGGAGGTGAACCCGATCGGGCTACGTGACGGAGTGGGGGCGGTGTCGTTGCCCTGGCGGGGTTGCGGCCGGACGGGCAGCCGGTTCGGGCCGGTCCGTCCGGGGCGGAACTTCACTCGCACGAGTACCGTTGGAGGAGTAGACATGGGCGTTTTCAGCCGGTTCCGCCGCCGTAAGTCCGAGGCGTCGACCGAGGAAGCCGCAGCCGCGGCGGTCTCGGCCGAGGACGGGACGGAGGCGGCCGCCGAGGCCGAGGACGGGGCCGCCGCCGCGACGCAGGACGCGGCGGCGGCCGCTGCGGACGAGGAGACCGCGCCGGGAGGCGTGGACATCCCCAAGCAGCAGTCCGCCGGGGCCGCGGCGGACAGCGAGGCCGGCGAGGGCGCCCGTAGGTAGCTACGTGCCAAGGGGAAGGTGACCCATGGGCTTTCTGGACCAGCTGAAGGACAAGCTCGCGCCCGCGAAGGACAAGGTCGGAGACCTCGCCCAGCAGCACCAGGGCAGGATCGGAGAGGGCCTGGACAAGGTCGCCAAGGCCGTGGACCAGCGGACCAAGGGCAAGTACCACGACCGGATCGCGACGGGAGCGGACAAGGCCAAGGGCGCCCTGGGCAAGCTCGCGCACAAGGACTCCCCCGGCGGGCCGACACCGCCGGCGGGTCCGGCGGGACCGGGACCGGCGGGGCCGTGACGCGGCGGCCCCTTTCACGCCGAGGGGCGCGGAACCTGCGGGTTCCGCGCCCCTCGGCGTGCGCCGGCCCCGGTCAGGACCAGGCGGCCACGAAGTACCCGACGCCGTAGGGGGCGTCCTCGTACAGCAGGCGGCCGCTCAGCCCGCGTCCGGCGGCGGCCGCGGCGAGCACCTGCCAGGGGGCCCGGCCGGCGGCCTGGAGCTCCCGGGCGAGGACGGGGTCCAGCGCGGCCAGGGCCTCGGTGTCGGCGGCGGCCAGGGCCCGGCCGATCCCGGCGTCGAAGCCCTCGGCGCGTGCGTCGAGGTAGCCGGGGGCCTTCAGGGTGCGGCAGGCACTGCCCTCGCCCAGGACCAGCATGGCCACCCGGGCGCCGGACGCGGCCAGGTCCGCCCCGAGCAGCGCGCACGCGTCGGGCTCCAGCCCCTCGGCCACGGCGACCCCGGCGATCGGGGCGGCGGCCCAGCGGGCCTGCTCCAGCAGCCAGGCGCCGACGGCCAGCGAAGGGGGCAGTTCCGTGCCGGTGGCGTGGCCGGAGCGTTCTTCCGGCTCCGGGCCGAGCCGTACGGTCAGATCGACGCCGAACCCGGCGAAGGAGCCCCGGGTCCCCTGGTCGTAGGCACCGCCCTCGGGCGAGGAACCGATGACGACCAGCAGATCGGGCCGGGAGGCGGCGAGCACGGCGAGCGCGTCGGAGCAGGCGGTCCGGGCGGCGGCGAGTTCTTCCGCGGCCCCGGCCGCGACCTGCGGCACGAGCAGCGGCGGAGCGGGGCACACGGCGGCGGCAACGAGCATGATCGCAGCCTAGCCGCCCGGCCCCCGGCGGGGCCCGGCGGCCACGGGGCCGGGTGCCC
>NZ_JAJAUY010000168.1 GCF_020532625.1 Streptomyces antimicrobicus
CGGTCGGGGCGCCGGCCGGGGCCTTGGCGCGGGCGGTGAGCAGCCGGAACCAGCCGCCCAGGACCGCGCAGCCGAGGACGACGGCGACGTCGACGAGCAGGTCGGCGGTGTCGACGAGCTCCTTGTTGGCCACGCCGTCGTCGCCGAAGGGGAGCAGCGAGTAGACGAGCTGGCGCAACGGCAGCTGGTAGTGGTCGACCAGGAGCAGCAGCAGGAGCGCGAGCAGGCCGGCGGCGCCGGCGCGGGCCCAGGGGCCGCGGGCGACGACGAGCCGGTTCCAGGCGTTGCGCCACCTGCCGAGCCGGCCGAAGCCGTAGAGCAGGGCGGCGTCGAAGAGCAGCTCGTAGAGCGGTTTGGCGGTCATGCCGCCGTGGCCGGGGACGGGCTCGCCGTGCAGGTCCCACCAGTCGTCGGGGGTGAACAGCTTCAGCGGCTCGTCCCAGGCCTCCAGGTAGCCGTTGCGGATCAGCGACCACAGCAGCACGCAGGCGAGGAAGGAGATCAGGGCCGAGCTGAGCACGGACCGGGCGGGGGTGGCCGCCTCCGGGTCGGGCTCGGGCCGCGGCACGAAACCGAACCGCCACACGCCCGGCTCCGCCGTCGGCCGGGCCACCCGCAGCCACTCGGCGAACCCGCCGGCCGCGCCGCCGCCGTCGGCGCCGGCCCGGGGCGGGTGCGCCGGCATCGGCGGCGGCCCCGCGGGCCGGGGTACCTTGGCCCCCGCCTCAGCGCCGCCGTACCCGCTCGCGCCGGGCGCGCCCGCCGTGCCGTCCCTGTCCATGGACCCCTGCCCCCTAGTTCCCTGTACCGCGCCGCCGCTCAATCTAGTGCCCGCTCCCGGCCCCCGGGCGGCTCCTCGCCGGGTTCCGCGGGGCGTGCCGCGGGAGCCGGCGCGCGCCCTCCTATGGCCGCCGCGGACAAGGACACGCGGGCACCACTCCCGAACGGAGCATGCAGCAGGCCCGTCCCCGGGCCTAGCCTGCGGACAAAGACAACAAGTGCGTCCGAAAACGGCCCGCTAACCTCCAGGGAGCCCCCATGACCGCTGTCCCGCAGTCGCGCCACCTCGCCACCGCGATCCCCGGCCCGAAGTCGCAGGAGCTGCAGGCCCGCCGCCTCGACACGGTGGCCGGCGGCGTGGGCTCCGTGCTCCCCGTCTTCACCGCCCGCGCGGGTGGCGGCATCATCGAGGACGTCGACGGCAACCGCCTGATCGACTTCGGTTCCGGCATCGCCGTGACCTCCGTCGGCGCCTCCGCCGAGGCCGTCGTGCGCCGCGCCTCCGCGCAGCTCGCCGACTTCACCCACACCTGTTTCATGGTCACCCCCTACGAGGGCTACGTGGAGGTCTGCGAGGCCCTCGCCGAGCTGACCCCCGGTGACCACGCCAAGAAGTCCGCGCTGTTCAACTCGGGCGCCGAGGCCGTCGAGAACGCCGTCAAGATCGCCCGCGCGTACACCAAGCGCCAGGCCGTCGTCGTCTTCGACCACGGCTACCACGGCCGCACCAACCTCACCATGGCGCTGACGGCCAAGAACATGCCGTACAAGCACGGCTTCGGCCCCTTCGCCCCCGAGGTCTACCGCGTGCCGGTCGCCTACGGCTACCGCTGGCCCACCGGGGCCGAGAACTGCGGCCCGGAGGCCGCCGCCCAGGCCATCGACCAGATCACCAAGCAGATCGGCGCCGAGAACGTCGCCGCGATCATCATCGAGCCGGTCCTCGGCGAGGGCGGCTTCATCGAGCCGGCCAAGGGCTTCCTGCCGGCGATCGTGAAGTTCGCCAACGACAACGGCATCGTCTTCGTCGCGGACGAGATCCAGTCCGGCTTCTGCCGCACCGGCCAGTGGTTCGCCTGCGAGGACGAGGGCATCGTCCCGGACCTGATCACCACCGCCAAGGGCATCGCGGGCGGTCTGCCGCTCGCCGCCGTGACCGGCCGCGCCGAGATCATGGACGCCGCGCACGCCGGCGGCCTGGGCGGCACCTACGGCGGCAACCCGGTCGCCTGCGCCGGCGCCCTGGGCTCCATCGAGACGATGAAGGAGCTCGACCTCAACGCCAAGGCGAAGAAGATCGAGTCCGTCATGAAGGCCCGCCTGACGGCCATGCAGGAGAAGTACGAGATCATCGGCGACATCCGCGGCCGCGGCGCGATGATCGCGATCGAGCTGGTCAAGGACCCGGCCACCAAGGAGCCGAACCCGGAGGCTGCCGGCGCGCTGGCCAAGGCCTGCCACGCCGAGGGCCTGGTCGTCCTCACCTGCGGCACCTACGGCAACGTGCTCCGCTTCCTGCCCCCGATCGTCATCGGCGAGGACCTGCTGAACGAGGGCCTGGACATCATCGAGGCCGCCTTCGCGACCGTCTGAGCGAGCGTCGCAACGGCGTGCTGATCGATACCACCGGTAACGGTCGGGCGTTGTGAAGAAGCTGTGGGGGGCCGATGGCAGGGGCGCGTTCCTGCTGTCGGCCCCCCACTGTCTGCCGTACGGTTTCTGCAGATGAGTGAGAGACCCCGTCCGCGGGAAACCGGGGGCGACACCGGTGCCGGGCTTCCCCAGCTCCGTACCGGGCATGCGTTCGCGCACACTCCTCACCGATCGGACGGCCGTCCGCCCCAAACCCCCCGGGGCTCGCGGCGACCCGATCCGGGCGGCCGCCCCGGAACCATCCCCCCTGTTCCGGGGCGGCCGGCCACTCCCCTCCTGCGGCCGGCGCTCGCGGCGCTGCTGCCGCTGCTCGCACTCGTGCTGACGACCTGGCAGGTCCTGGTCTCCGGTCCGCTGCTCGGCCCGGACGAGGCCCTCAGCCGCGCCGTCGTCCGCTCGGTCCCCGACGCCGTCACCGAACGCCTGGCCGACCTGGGCAACGTCCCGGTGGCCGTGCCCGTGCTGGCGCTGGCGATGGCCTACTCGGTACGGCGCTCCGGCCGCTGGGCCCCGGCGCTGACCGCCGCCCTGGCCATGGCCCTGGTCCCGGCGCTGGTCGTCCCGCTGAAGCAATGGACCGCCCGCCCGGGCCCGTTGGAGCCCTGGGCGGCCGGCTACTACCCCTCGGGCCACACCGCCACCGCCGCCGTGGCGTACCTGGGCGCGGCCCTGCTGGTCCGGCCGTACGTGCGCCGCCCCTGGCCGACGGCCGTGGCGCTCGCGCTGACGGGGGCCACGGCCGTCGGGCTGGTCCTGCGCGGCTTCCACTGGCCGCTGGACGTGCTGGCCAGCGCCCTGCTGTGCGTGCCGCTGCTGCTGGCGGTCGACCGGGGTGCGCGGCGGTACGGGCCGCGCACCCCGTCCTGACCCGGCGCGGGGCGCCCGGGGCCCGCTACGCCTGCCGGTCGCGCGCGACCGCGGCCACCGCCTGGTGCATGGCGAGCTCCAGCACGGCCGGGTCGGTCAGGGTCCCCCGCCCGTCCGGGAGCACGAGCCAGCGCATCCCCCCGGCGGCCCGGCCCGGATGGGGCACGACGATCCAGCTGCCGTGCCCGGCGCCCCGTACGCCGGTGCCGAGCCAGCGGGCGGCGGTGCCCGCGGGCACGAAGAAGCCCACCCTCCGCATCGGGGTGCTGCGGCGCCGCGCGGCGCCGCGGTCGGCGAGCACGGGGCCCGGCCGCTCCAGCAGGAGCCGCAGCACGTCGAAGGTGGCCAGGCCCAGCTCCCCGGGGAGCACCAGGACGTCCCAGCGCCGGCCGGCGGGCAGCAGCGCGACCCCGAGGGGACTGCGCTCCCACTCCCACCGGCAGGCGTCGGGATCGGGCGCCACCGACGCCAGCCACTCCACCGCGGTCCTGATCTGCGCGTCCTGCATCGACCGGCCTCCGTCTCCCTGTTGGTGAGGGTCCTCACCGGTGGGGAGCGGGGCCGGAGGCGATCATGACGCGGGTTCCGTCACCCCGTAGTGGTGAAACGGCTCGCGCGGCGGCCCGGGGACGTGCGCCGGGGCGCGTACGGACCGGCGGGCCGGCCGTACGGACCGGCGGGCCGAGCCGTACGGCCCCGCGGGCCGCCCCTGGCTCAGCTGTCGAAGCCGAGGCCGAACTTGTCGAGGGTCTTCAGCCAGAGGTTGCGCCGGCCGCCGCGGGCGTCCGCGCGGGCCAGCGACCACTTGGTGAGGGTGATCCCGGTCCACGCGAAGGGCTCGGGCGGGAACGGCATCGGCTTGGACCGGACCATCTCCAGCCGGGTCCGCTCGGTGCGCTCGCCGTCCAGCAGGTCCAGCATCACGTCCGCGCCGAACCGGGTCGCCCCGACGCCGAGGCCGGTGTACCCGGCGGCGTAGGCGACCCTGCCGGAGTGCGCCGTGCCGAAGAAGGCGGAGAAGCGCGAGCAGGTGTCGATCGCGCCGCCCCAGGCGTGGCTGAAGCCGATGCCCTCCAGCTGCGGGAAGGCGGTGAAGAAGTGCTGGGCGAGCTTGAGGTAGGTCTCGGGCCGGTGGTCGTACTCGGAGTCGAGCCTGCCGCGGTAGGGGTAGATCGCGTCGTAGCCGCCCCACAGGATGCGGTGGTCGGGGGTGATGCGGAAGTAGTGGAACTGGTTGGCGCTGTCGCCCAGGCCCTGCCGCCTGCGCCAGCCGATCGCGGCCAGCTGGTCGGCCGTCAACGGCTCGGTCATCAGGGCGTAGTCGTAGACCGGGACCGTGAACGGGCGGATCCGCTTGACCAGCGAGGGGAAGATGTTGGTGCCGAGCGCGACGCGGCGGGCGAAGATCCGGCCGTACGGGGTGCGCACGGCCATCCCGGCGCCGGAGGACGTGAGCGACAGGCCGCGGGTGTTCTCGTAGATCCGCACGCCGAGGCCGAGGCACGCCCGCTTCAGGCCCCAGGCGAGCTTCGCCGGGTTGAGCATGGCCACGCCGTCGGTGTCCCACAGGCCCGCGAGGAAGGTCGGCGAGTCCACCTCGGCCCGCACGGCGTCGCGGTCCAGCCAGCGCGAGCCGGCGGCCAGCCCCAGCTTCTGGGCCTGCTCGTGCAGTTCGCGCAGCTCCTCCACCTGGTGGGGCTCGGTGGCGACGTCGATCTCGCCCGTGCGCTCGAAGTCGCAGTCGATGCCGTAGCGGGCGACCGCCTCCTCGATGGCGTCGAGGTTGCGGGCGCCCAGCTCCTCCAGCTCGGCGAGCTCACCGGGCCAGCGCGCCATGCCGTTGGCGAGGCCGTGGGTGAGGGAGGCGGCGCAGAAGCCGCCGTTGCGGCCGGAGGCGGCCCAGCCCGCCTCCTTGCTCTCGATCAGGACGACGTCCCGGGCCGGGTCGCGCTCCTTGGCGATCAGGGCCGTCCACAGGCCGCTGTACCCGCCGCCGATGACCAGCAGGTCGCAGGCCTCGTCGGAGGTGAGGGCCGGCTGCGCGGCCGGCTTGCCGGGGTCGTCCAGCCAGTACGACACCGGCAGCGCTTCGGAAAGGGATTTCGCAACACTACGCATGGCGACTGGGGCCATGGCTTCCAACTCCCTACAGAGTTAACTCGTGCGTTATTTGTGCTGGGCCTTCTTGCGGCGGGTGCCGACCATCTGGCCCACGACCACCACCAGCACCGCGATGACGAACATCGCCGTGCCGATGACGTTGATCTGGACGGGCGTACCGCGCTGGGCCGATCCCCACACGAACATGGGGAAGGTGACGGTGTTGCCCGAGTTGAAGTTGGTGATGATGAAGTCGTCGAACGACAGGGCGAACGACAGCAGCGCACCGGCGGCGATGCCCGGGGCCGCGATCGGCAGGGTCACCCGCAGGAAGGTCTGCACGGGCCCGGCGTAGAGGTCGCGCGCGGCCTCCTCCAGCCGCGGGTCCATGGACAGCACCCGCGCCTTGACGGCGGCGACGACGAAGCTGAGGCAGAACATGACGTGGGCGATGAGGATCGTCCAGAAGCCCAGCTGGACGCCCATGTTGAGGAAGAGGGCGAGCAGCGACGCCGCCATCACGATCTCGGGCATGGCCATCGGCAGGAAGATCAACGAGTTCACCGCGCCGCGCGCCCGGAACCGGTAGCGCACGAGCGCGAAGGCGATCATGGCCCCGAGGACGGTCGCGCCGATGGTGGCCCACAGGGCGATCTGGAGCGAGAGCGCGAGGGAGCCGCACAGGTCGGCGACCCCGCAGGGGTCCTTCCACGCGTCGAGCGAGAACTCCTGCCAGGCGTAGTTGAACCGGCCGGTGGGGTTGTTGAAGGAGAACACCGTCACGACGACGTTCGGGAGGATCAGGTACGCGAGCGTGCACAGGCCCGCGATGACGACGAGGTTGCGGCGCAGCCACTGCATCAGACCAGGTCCTCCGTCCCCGCTCGGCGGATGTAGATGGTGACCATCACCAGCACGACGGCCATGAGGATGAACGACAGCGCGGCGGCGGTCGGGTAGTCCAGGATCCGCAGGTACTGGGACTGGATGACGTTGCCGATCATGCGGGTGTCGGTGGAGCCGAGCAGCTCGGCGTTGACGTAGTCGCCGCTGGCCGGGATGAAGGTGAGCAGGGTCCCGGAGACCACGCCGGGCATCGACAGCGGGAAGGTGACCTTGCGGAACGTGGTGGCGGGGGTGGCGTAGAGGTCCCCGGCCGCCTCGTGCAGGCGGGTGTCGATGCGCTCCAGCGAGGTGTAGAGCGGCAGGATCATGAAGGGCAGGAAGTTGTACGTCAGGCCGCACACGACGGCGAGCGGCGTGGCCAGCACGCGGTCGCCCTCGGTCATGCCGAGCCAGCTGGTGACGTCCAGGAAGCCGATCGTGTTGAGCGCGCCGACCACGGGCCCGCCGTCGGCCAGGATCGTCTTCCACGCCAGGGTGCGGATCAGGAAGCTGGTGAAGAACGGCGCGATGACGAGGACCAGCAGCAGGTTGCGCCAGCGGCCCGCCTTGAAGGCGATCAGGTACGCCAGCGGGTAGCCCAGCAGCAGGCACAGCGCGGTGGCGGTGCCGGCGTAGAGCAGCGAGCGCAGGAACTGCGGGTAGTACTCGGTGAGGGCGTCCCAGTAGGTCCGGAAGTGCCAGGTGACCTGGAACCCCTCTTCGAGGGAGCCGGTCTGCACCGAGGTCGAGGCCTGGTAGGCCATCGGCAGCACGAAGAAGACCAGCAGCCACACGATGCCCGGCAGCAGCAGCCAGTACGGCACCAGCTTCTTGCGCAGGGCCGGCCGGTGGACCGGGGGTTCGGCGGGGGCGGGCGCCTGCGGGGGCGCGGCGGTGGCGCTCACGCGGACTCCTCGACCGTCTCGACGCCGGCGTCGATGTCCTGCGCGGCGTCCAGGCCGAAGGTGTGCTCCGGGTTCCAGTGCAGGACGACCCGGGCGCCCGGCACCAGGCGGGCGTCGCGCTCGATGTTCTGCACGTACACCTCCAGCTCCGGGCAGACGGCGCTGTCGACGACGAACTGGGTGGAGACACCGATGAAGGAGGAGTCGGCGATCGTACCGGTGATCTTGTTGCGGCCGGCCCCGACCGTGTGCTCCTCCTCGGCCGGGACCAGGGAGATCTTCTCCGGGCGCACGCCCACCAGCAGCTTGCCGCCGCTGCGCGGAGTGGTCGAACAGCGCGCCGCGGGCAGCCGCAGCGCGGTGCCGGCGGCCGAGACGACCACGTCGTCACCGGCGGACTCCACGGAGGCCTCGATGAGGTTGGAGGTGCCCAGGAAGTTGGCCACGAAGGTGGTGCGCGGGTTCTCGTAGAGCTCGGCGGGCGCACCCAGCTGCTCCACCCGGCCGGCGTTCATCACGGCGACGGTGTCGGCCATCGTCATGGCCTCCTCCTGGTCGTGCGTGACGTGCACGAACGTGATGCCGACCTCGGTCTGGATGCGCTTGAGCTCCAGCTGCATCTGGCGGCGCAGCTTCAGGTCCAGGGCGCCGAGCGGCTCGTCCAGCAGCAGCACCTGCGGGTGGTTGATCAGCGCCCGGGCCACGGCCACCCGCTGCTGCTGACCGCCGGAGAGCTGGTGGGGCTTCTTGCGGGTGTGCTCGCCGAGCTGCACGAGCTCGATCATCTCGTCCACCTGCTTCTTGACGGACTTGATGCCGCGCCGGCGCAGGCCGAAGGCGATGTTCTCGAAGATGTCCATGTGCGGGAAGAGCGCGTAGCTCTGGAACACGGTGTTGACCGGCCGCTTGTACGGGGGCAGCTGGGTCACGTCGCGGTCGCCGAGGCTGACCGTGCCGGTGGAGGGCTCCTCCAGGCCGGCGATCATGCGCAGCGTGGTGGTCTTTCCGCAGCCGGAGGCGCCGAGCAGCGCGAAGAACGAGCCCTGGGGGATGGTGAGGTCCAGCGGGTGCACGGCGGTGAAGGTGCCGTAGTGCTTGCTGATCCCGGCGAGGCGGACGTCGCCGCCCGCGGTGTTGTCAGTCATGTGTGCGAAGGTCCCGGGGGTGAGAGGGGGTGGGCGGAAGGGGCTGCGGCCGTCAGGAGCCGATGAGCTTGGCGAACTTCTCCTCGTACGCCGTCTCTTCCTCGGCGCTGAGCGAGCGGAAGGCGTGCGCCTTGGCGGCCATCGCCTTGTCCGGGACGATCAAGGGGTTGTCCGCGAGCGCGGGATCGATCTTCGCAAGCTCCTCCTTGACGCCTTCGACCGGGCACACGTAGCTGATGAACGCGGCGAGCCGGGCGGCGATCGCGGGCTCGTAGTAGAAGTCGATCAGCTTCTCGGCGTTGGTCTTGTGCCGCGCCTTGGCGGGGACCAGGAGGTTGTCGCTGGAGGTGATGTATCCGGCGGCCGGGATGGCGTACTGGATGTCGGGGTTGCCCGCCTGGAGCTGGATGACGTCACCGGCCCAGGCCAGGCAGGCCGCGAGGTCGCCCTTGTCCAGGTCCGAGGTGTAGTCGTTGCCCGTGAAGCGGCGGATCTGCTTCTTGTCCACGCCCTTCTGGAGCCGGCCGAGGGCCTCGTCGTAGTCGGCGGTGGTGAAGCTCGCCGGGTCCTTGCCCAGGTCGAGCAGGGTCATGCCGACGGTGTCGCGCATCTCGGTGAGGAAGCCGACGCGGCCCTTGAGGGTGGGGTCGTCGAGCAGCTGGGTGACGGAGTCGACCTTCTTGCCGCCGGTGGCCTTGGTGTTGTACGCGATGACGGTGTCGATGCCGGTCCACGGGTAGCTGTGGGCGCGGCCCGGGTCCCAGTCGGGGTTGCGGTACTGGGGGATCAGGTTGGCGTAGGCGTGCGGCAGGTGGGCGGGGTCCAGCTTCTGCGCCCAGCCGAGCCGGATGATGCGGGCGGCCAGCCAGTCGGTGACGACGATCAGGTCGCGGCCGGTGTCCTGGCCGGCGGCGAGCTGGGGGCGGATCTTGCCGAAGAACTCGACGTTGTCGTTGATGTCCTCGGTGTAGTCGACCGTGATGCCGGTGCGCTTGGTGAACTCCTCCAGCGTGGGGTGGACCTTCTGGTCGTCGCTGAGGTCCATGTACTCGGTCCAGTTGGAGAAGTTGATCCGCTTCTCCTGCGCCGAGTGGTCGTCGGACGGCGCCGCCGTCCCGCCCTCGCGCTTGGCCGGCGGGATGCCGCAGGCGCTCAGAGCGGACAGACCGCCGAGGGTGAGCGCCCCGGCTCCGCCGACGCGCAGCAGCGAGCGGCGGGTGAGGGCGCCGCGCCCGCTGGTGAGGCTGCGCCGGATCGCCGCGGCTTGCGCCGGCGAGAGGCGGTCGGGCTCGTACTGCTCCATGCGCTGTGCCTTTCGGGATGGGTGTGGCCGCTGGTCGGGCGGCGGTCCGGACCGGGACGCGGCGGGGCCGCGTCCCGTCAGCTGCGGTCCCCGAAGATCGTGCGGTGCCAGTCCTTCGCGGCGACCGCCGTGTTGTCGTACATCACGTGCTTGACCTGCGTGTACTCCTCGAAGGAGTAGGCGCTCATGTCCTTGCCGAAACCACTGGCCTTGTAGCCTCCGTGGGGCATCTCGCTGATGATCGGGATGTGGTCGTTGACCCAGACGCAGCCCGCCTTGATCTCGCGGGTGGCGCGGCCCGCACGGTAGACGTCCCGGGTCCAGGCGGAGGCGGCCAGTCCGTACGGCGTGTCGTTGGCCAGGGCGATGGCCTCGTCGTCGGTGTCGAAGGGCAGGGCCACCAGGACCGGCCCGAAGATCTCGGACTGGACGATCTCGCTGTCCTGCGGGGCGCCCGTGATCAGGGTGGGGGCGTAGTACGCGCCGGCGGCGAGGGCGCCGCCCGGGATCTCGCCGCCGGTGACGACGGTGGCGTAGGCCCGGGCCCGCTCGACGAAGCCGGCGACCCGGTCGCGCTGGGCGTGGGAGACCAGCGGGCCGAGGTCGGTGGCCGGGTCGAAGGGGTCGCCGAGGCGGACGGTCCGCATCAGTTCGGCCACCCGGGCGACGAAGGCGTCGAACAGCGGGCGCTGGACGTAGGCGCGGGTGGCGGCGGTGCAGTCCTGACCGGTGTTGATCAGGGAGGCGGCGACGGCCCCCTGGGCGGCGGCCTCCAGGTCGGCGTCGGCGAAGACGACGAACGGGGCCTTGCCGCCGAGTTCCAGGTGGAGCCGCTTGACCGTGGCGGTGGCGAGCTCGGCGACCCGCTTGCCGACCCCGGTGGAGCCGGTGAAGGAGGTCATGGCCACGTCCGGGTGGCCGACCAGGTGTTCGCCGGCCTCCCGGCCCGCGCCGGTCACGATGTTGACGACGCCGTCGGGGATGCCGGCCTCGGTGGCGGCCTGGGCGAACATCAAGGAGGTGAGCGGGGTGAGTTCGGCGGGCTTGAGGACGATGGTGTTGCCCGCGGCGACGGCCGGGAGGATCTTCCAGGCGGCCATCTGGAGCGGGTAGTTCCAGGGGGCGATGGAACCGACCACGCCGATGGCCTCGCGGCGTACGTAGGAGGTGTGGTCGCCGGAGTACTCGCCCGCGGCCTGGCCCTGGAGGTGGCGGGCGGCGCCCGCGAAGAAGGCGGTGTTGTCGATCGTGCCCGGTACGTCGAACTCGGTCGACAGCTTGACCGGCTTGCCGCACTGGAGCGACTCGGCCCGGGCGAACTCCTCGGCCCGCTCGCCGAGCACGCCCGCCAGCCGGTGCAGGACCTCCGCACGCTCGCCGGGGGTGGCCGCGGACCAGGCGGGGAAGGCCCGGCGGGCGGCGGCGACGGCCGCGTCGACGTCGGCGGCCGAGGCCAGCTGGTACGTGAGGACGTCCTCGCCCGTCGCCGGGTCGACGACGGTGTGCGACGCGTCCGAGGTGCCGGGCCTGAGCCGCCCGTCGACGTACTGCGCGCCGTCTGCGAAGCGGTCCTTGGCCTGAAAGCGGTTGCCCATCGCGCTCTCCGTTGCTCCAGCTCGAATTGAGTGCCGATCCTGACAGAGCCGCCGTACTCCGCCAAGTGATTCCGTTGTTGCCTTTTGATTACGCGACGGAATCGGTCGACCATGTGTCGAGACGCACCGCAAATCCCGTACGAAGTGTCAGTGGCGGCTGTCAGACTCGCGTGCATGGAGAAGATCGACGCACTGATCGAGCAGGTCAGCCGGGGTGAGCGGGTGAAGTTCCTGCCCTTCTGGGGACACCGGCCGAAGGCGGACGGATCACTGGGTCCGAGCTGTCTCAGCCAGTGGTGGCCCTCGCCCTTCACGGTGAGTGACACCCACTATGCCACCGCCGAACACTGGATGATGGCCGAGAAGGCCCGCCTGTTCGGCGACGCCGAGGCCGAGCGGGCGGCGCTGGAGGCCACCGGCCCGGGCGCCGCGAAGAAGGCCGGGCGGCTGGTGCGCGGCTTCGACGAGGAGCGCTGGACGCGCGAGCGCTTCCGCATCGTCGTCGAGGGCAGCGTCCACAAGTTCCGCTCGACCCCGCAGCTGAGCGCGTACCTGCTGGGCACGGGCGACCGCGTGCTGGTCGAGGCCAGTCCGGTGGACCGGATCTGGGGCGTGGGCCTGGCCCCCGACGACGAGCGGGCCCTGGACCCGGCGCAGTGGCGGGGGCTGAATCTGCTGGGCTTCGCGCTGATGGAGGCGCGGGAGCGGATACGCGCCGGGGTCTAGGGCAGCCCGCAGCGGCCCGGCCGGGGCCGGGCCGCGGGGCGGCCCGTCGGGGACGGGTCAGACGCGTTCGGTGCTGGGGTAGCGCGAGCGCGGGCGGTCGTCGTCCGGGAGCGGGCCGAGGTCCCGCAGCGCCCCGAACATGATCAGCACCATGAGCACGCCCAGCACCACCCCGACGATGCCGAGGATCAGCCCGGCGAGGGCCACACCACCGTTGTCGGCCTCGCCCCGGCTGGCCTTGCCGCGCCCGAGGGCCCCGAAGACGATGGCAAGGCCGCCGGCCAGGATCCCGAAGAAGCTGGCGACGCAGCCCACCACCGAGAGGATGCCGAGCACCAGCGAGGCCACGCCGAAGCCGTTGCTGCGCGGGGCGGCGTACGCGCCGTAGGGCGGGTAGCCGCTCGGCGCGGGGTAGCCGGGCTGCCCCGCGTAGCCGTACCCGGCCGGGGCCGCGGGCGGGCCGCCGGGGTGG
>NZ_JAJAUY010000169.1 GCF_020532625.1 Streptomyces antimicrobicus
GCTACCCACGGGTAGCCCTTGACCCTACGCTGTGCCGCCATGACAGACGTGCGCCTTCGCCGTGGCCGGTCCGCCCTGGCGATCAGCTTTTTCGTGCAAGGTGTCACCTTCGCGCTCCTGGTGACCCGGATCCCCGCCGTCCAGGACCGCTACGGCATATCCGACGGCCTGCTGCCCGCGTTCCTGGCCGCCGTCCCCGTACTCGCCGGCGTCGGCAGCGTGCTGACGGAGCGGGCCGTGAAACGGGTGGCGCCCAGCGCGGTGCTGCGGTGGTCGCAGCCGCTGGTGCTGCTCGGGCTGCTCGGGGTCGGGGCCGGGAGCGAGCTGTGGCACGTGGCGCTCGCGCTCGCCGTGTTCGGGCTCGCGGTCGGTGGGCTGGACGCGTCCATGAACATGCTCGGCGTCAGCCTCCAGCGCGCGTACGGGCGCAGCATCATGCTCGGCTTCCACGCGGCGTACAGCCTCGGCGGGATCGTCGGCGCTTCGGCGGCCTGGGCCGGGGCGCACTGGCACCTGGAGCTGTTCGTCTCCTACCTGCCGGCCGTCGCGCTGCTGCTGCCGCTCGCGCTCGCGGGCAGCCGGTTCTACGTCGACCGGGGCGGCCCGGAGCACCACGAGGCCGCAGCCTCCGCCCCCACCCCCACCGGCACCGGCTTCCGCCTGCTCGTGCCGCTCTGCCTCGTCATGGCCTGCGCGTACATCGGGGACTCGACGGTCTCCAACTGGAGCGCCAAGTACCTCCAGGACGTCCTGGGCAGCTCCGAGCAGCTGGCCACCGTCCCCTACAACGTCTACATGGTGACCACGCTCCTCGGCCGGGCCGTCGGCGACCTGGGGGTGCGGCGCCTGGGCGCCGTGGCCGTCGTCCGCGTGGGCACGGTGCTGGCGGCCGGCGGGTTCGCGGTGGTGGCGCTCGCACCGGGGGCGTGGACCGGGATGGCCGGGTTCACGGTGCTGGGGCTGGGCCTGTCCGTCGTCGTGCCGCAGACCTTCGCCGCGGCCGGGCGGCTGTTCCCCGGGGACTCCGACGCCGCCGTGGCCCGGCTGAACATCTTCAACTACGTCGGGTTCCTCGTCGGCTCGCCGCTCGTGGGCGCCCTGGGTGACGCGTGGAGCTACCGCGGGGCCATGCTCGTGCCGATGGTGCTCGTCCTGCTGACGCTGCTCCACGCCCGCTCCTTCGGCGCCGAGCCCGCCCGATACGGTGTCGGGCATGAGCGGCCGCGGGTTGTTGATGTGGGACGAGGCGGTAACGAAGTATGACTTCGGGCCCGGCCATCCGATGGATCCGGTGCGCCTGGCGCTGACCATGGGCCTGGTGCGCGCCTTCGGGCTGGACGGGGTGCTGGAGGTACGGGCCGCCAGGGCGGCCGGGGACTCCACGTTGCGCCTGGTGCACCGGGAGGACTACGTGGACGCCGTGAAGGAGGTGTCGGCCGATCCGGGGGTCGCCGACGGCTCGTACGGGCTGGGGACGATGGACGACCCGGCCTTCCCCGGTATCCACGAGGCCTCGGCGCTGATCGCGGGTCAGTCGGTGGCGGCGGCCGAGGCGATCTGGCGCGGCGAGGCCGAGCACGCGGTGAACTTCGCCGGCGGGCTGCACCACGCGATGCCGGGCGGTGCCGCCGGCTTCTGCGTCTACAACGACCCGGCGCTCGCGATCGCCCGGCTGCTGGAGCTGGGCGCCGAGCGGGTGGCGTACGTGGACGTGGACGTGCACCACGGGGACGGGGTGCAGGCGGCGTTCTGGGACGATCCCCGGGTGCTGACGGTCTCGCTGCACGAGCACCCGCGGACGCTGTTCCCGCAGACGGGCTGGCCCGAGGAGACCGGGGGGCCGGCCGCCGAGGGCTCGGCGGTCAACGTGGCGCTGCCGGCCGGGACCGGTGACGAGGGGTGGCTGCGGGCCTTCCACGCCACGGTGCCCGAACTGCTGGCGGACTTCCGGCCGCAGGTGCTGGTGACCCAGCACGGCGCGGACACCCATGTGGAGGACCCGCTGGCGCACCTCGCGGTGTCCTTGGACGCGCAGCGGGCGGTGCAGGAGGCCTGCCACGACCTCGCGCACGCGTACGCCGACGGGCGCTGGCTGGCGCTGGGCGGGGGCGGGTACGCGGTGGTGGACGTCGTCCCCCGGTCGTGGACGCACCTGGTGGCCATCGCCGGGCACCGGCCGATCGAGCCGGAGACGGCGGTGCCGGCGTCGTGGCGGGAGGAAGTCTTCGCCCGGACCCGGCAGTTGGCGCCGGGCCGGATGACCGACGGGCGGACGGTGAGCTGGCGGGACTGGGAGGCCGGCTACGACCCGGCCGACCGTACGGATCAGGCCGTTCTGGCGACCCGGCGGGCGGTGTTCCCGCTGCGGGGGCTGCTGACCTGAGGGCGCCGCGGGGCTGCCCGGTCGGTGCCGAGGGGGGCCGCGGGTGTTAGCCCAACGGTGGGCTGTGCGGCGCAATCGGCCCGGGTGGCGGCGCCGGTGCGGCAGCATCGGAGGTGTGTTGAGCACCGGCGCCCTGCGTGCGCATCTGTTGGCCGCGCGGTTGGCCGGCCCCGTCGCGACGTCCCGGGAGGACAGCCTGCGCAGCTATCGGCTGTTCGCGGCGCGCGACCCGAGGGTGCTGCTGGGGCTGGACCCGGAAGGGTGCTGGGCCGAGCGGGACCTGCTGGCGCTGATGGCGGACCGGTGCGGGGTCTCCGCGGACCCGGCGCACGTCAGCGGCCCGGACACGATCGACCCGGAGCGGACGGTGGCGGCGCTGGAGGCGTTCGCGGCCCGGCTGCGCGAGGTCGCGCGGACCCGGGCGCCGGTGCTCTTAGGCACCGGGCACCCGCACCGACTCCTGGGTTTCTACGCCACTTTGGCCCGGGCGTTGTCGGCGGCGGGATGTGTTGTGCTCACCCCCGCGCAGGGGTGGGGGGTGGACGTGGCGACCCGGTTCGGCGTACGCACGCAGTGCCTGGACTACGTACAGGGGGTCGCACTGGTGCGGGAACCCGGCGTGCGGCCCTCGGGGAGTGCCACCGGCGCACACACCCATTCGCCGCTGCCGGTTCGGATCGCGCTGGGGGCCCTGGCGGAGTCCGGCAGGCCGCTGCCGGAGCTGGTGATCGGGGATCACGGGTGGGTCTGCGGGGCTGGTCAGCTGGGGTTCGACGCGATCGGGCTGGCGGACACAGATGATCCGGCGTTGTTCGTGGGGGAGGCCGAGGGGCGGGTGGCGGTCGCCGTTCCGCTTGATGACGGGGTCCGTTCGGACTACTACCGGCCCCTCACGCGCTATGTGCTCGACCGGGCCGGCCTCGCGGCCGGCGACTGAGGACCGTAGCTCCTCTTCCCCACTCGTATCACACGCCCCTAATCTGGGGAGTGAGCGTGCGACGACGTGGAGTAACCGGAGGGGAAGCCGGTGCCCCGTCATGCGCGGAAGGTCAAGGTGTGACATGGCTGCTGACCAGAGGCCTCTGAGCGAGGTCGTGTTCCTTACCGTGGCGGAAGTGGCCGCGGTGATGCGAGTGTCGAAGATGACCGTGTACCGCCTGGTGCACAACGGCCATCTGCCCGCCATCCGGGTGGGCCGCTCCTTCCGGGTCCCGGAGAACGCGGTCCACGAGTACCTCCGGGAGTCCTTCGTGGGGGTGGAGTCGGCCTGAGTCTGACCCCTCGGTGGCCCTCGGATTACAAGCTCGGAGCTCGGGCGGGTAGGCTAGGCCGACGTAGGTCGTGTGGGCCCAGACGCCCCGCACCAAGATTTCCGCTGACGCGGGGATGAACCGAGAAGTGAGCGAGGGTAGTCGTGGGCTCTGTTATCAAGAAGCGGCGCAAGCGGATGGCGAAGAAGAAGCACCGCAAGCTGCTCAAGCGCACCCGCGTCCAGCGCCGTAACAAGAAGTAAACGGCAGCTGTACGTGTTCTCCGCAGCCCCTCCACCATCCTTGGTGGAGGGGCTGCGGTGCAGCCGGGTACTCCGTACGTCGCTGAGGAGGCGCTGAGCGGTGGGGAAGGTCGTGCTCGTGACCGGGGCAGCCCGGCAACTGGGGGGCCGCTTCGTGCGCCGCGTCCAGCGGGACCCCGACGTCGAACGGGTGATCGCCGTGGACGCGGTGACGCCCCCGCACCGGCTGGGCGCGGCGGAGTTCGTCCGCACCGACATCCGGCAGTCGGCGATCGCCCGGGTGCTCGCCGAGCACGCCGTCGACACGGTGGTGCACCTCGCGGTCACCGGTGGCGGCCCGGTCGGGGCGCGCAGCGCGGTGAAGGAGACCAACGTCATCGGCACCATGCAGCTGCTGGGTGCCTGCCAGAAGTCCCCCTCCGTACGCCGGCTGGTGGTGAAGTCCAGCACCAGCGTCTACGGCGGCGCGCCCAAGGACCCGGCCGTCTTCACCGAGACCAGCCAGCCCAAGGCGCTGCCGTCGACGGGCTTCGCCAAGGACGCCGTCGAGGTCGAGGGCTACGTACGCGGGTTCGCGCGGCGGCGGCCGGACGTGGCGGTGTGCGTGCTGCGGTTCGCGAACATCCTGGGGCCGTTCGCGGACTCGGCGCTCGCGGAGTACTTCTCGATGCCCGTGATGCCGACCGTGCTCGGCTACGACCCGCGGCTGCAGTTCGTCCACGAGGACGACGTGCTCGACGTGCTCCAGCTGGCCGCCGGGGAGCCCCGGCGCGGGACGCTCAACAGCGGGACCTTCAACATCGCCGGGGACGGGGTGCTGCTGCTGTCGCAGTGCTCGCGGCGGCTCGGCCGGCCGACCGTGCCGCTGCTGATGCCCGCGGTCACCTGGGTGGGCTCGGCGCTGCGGACGGTGGGCGTCACGGACTTCTCACCCGAGCAGATCCGGCTGCTGACCCACGGACGGGTGGTGGAGACCACCCAGATGCGTGAGGTGCTCGGCTTCGAGCCGATGTACACCACGGCGGAGACCTTCGCGGACTTCGCGCGCAGCCGCAGGGCCGGGCTGCTGCCGCCGGAGCGGGTGGGGTGGGCCGTGGAGCGGATGGCGGGGCTGTTGGACGTCGAACTGGACGAGGGAGCGCAGCGATAGTGGCGGACGCCAAGGTCATTCCCTTCGACGAGGACCGCCCGCGGCGGCGGCTGACGGGCCGGCGGGTGCGGGCGGTGCCGGCGCCGACCGCCGAGCCGGAGCTCGCGCCGGAGCACGCGCCGGAGGCGGCGCCGGAGGCCGCACGGGAGGCCGGCCCGGCGGCCGGCGCGGACTGGGACCGGCGGATCGCCGGCGGGCTCGCGTTCCTGCGGCGGCGGCTCACCGGCGAGTACGAGGTCGACGACTTCGGCTACGACAAGGAGCTCACCGACCAGGTCCTGATGTCGCTGCTGCGGCCGCTGTACGACAAGTACTTCCGGGTCGAGGTGAAGGGCCTGGAGAACGTCCCGTCGAAGGGCGGGGCCCTGATCGTCGCCAACCACTCGGGCACGCTGCCCCTGGACGGGCTGATGATGCAGGTCGCGGTCCACGACCACCATCCGGCGCAGCGGCACCTGCGGCTGCTGGCGGCGGACCTGGTCTTCATGCTGCCGGTCGTCAACGAGCTGGCCCGCAAGGCCGGGCACACGCTGGCCTGCGCGGAGGACGCGCAGCGGCTGCTGGAGGCCGGTGAGCTGGTCGGGGTGATGCCGGAGGGCTTCAAGGGGATAGGGAAGCCGTTCGGGGAGCGGTACAAGCTCCAGCGGTTCGGCCGGGGCGGGTTCGTCTCGACCGCGCTGCGGGCGGGTACGCCGATCGTGCCGTGCTCGATCGTGGGCGCGGAGGAGATCTACCCGATGGTCGGCAACGCCAAGACGCTGGCGCGGCTGCTGGGGATCCCGTACTTCCCGATCACGCCGACGTTCCCGTGGCTGGGGCCGCTGGGTGCGGTGCCGCTGCCGACGAAGTGGACGATCCAGTTCGGGGAGCCGATCCCGACGGACGGCTATCCGCCGGAGGCGGCGGAGGACCCGATGCTGATGTTCAACCTGACCGACCAGGTGCGCGAACAGATCCAGCACACGCTGTACAAGCTGCTCGTGCAGCGCCGTTCGGTCTTCTTCTGAGCCCGACGAGCCGAGGCGCACCCAGGCAGGACGAGGCGCGCACCGAGGCCCCCGACCGACGGTCGGGGGCCTCGGCCTTGCGCTACTCCGCGTCCTCCGCCTTCAGCCCCAGGCCCGGGAGGAGGCCCGGGAGGAGCGGGGGCAGGGTGATCTCCGGCTTCGTGGGGTCGGCCGGGGTGGACGAGGGCGCGGTGCTGCCGGCCGCCGGCGGGTGCGGCAGCAGTCCCTCGGCGCCGCCGAGGAGACCGCCGTCGCGGCTCGGGCCCGTCGCGGACGACGGACTGCTGGCCGGTGGCGGCTGCGCGCCGGGCGGGGTGGCCGCCGACGGCGTCTGCTGCGGGGTGGCCGCCGGCGGAGCCGCCGGCTTGACCGCGGGCGTGCCGCCGCGGTTCTGCTCCGGTGGCTTCGGCAGCAGGGACTGCAGCGGCGCGACGTCATCGTCTATGGCCTGGAACACCGAGCTCACCTGGTCACCGACGTCCGTGAGCTGCGGCGGCAGTCCGGCGCGGAGCTTGCCCCAGGCGGCGCGGTGCCGCTGGGAGAAGGACGTGAGCGCCTGGATCGGACCGAGCGAGCCGCCCTCCTCGTAGGCCGAGTGGAGCAGCCGGTGGGCCTCCGCCGCGTCGTGCCGCATGCCCGACAGGGCCTGGCGGATCTTGCCCAGCGACTCGTGGTCCAGGGCGCCGGCGCGGCCGGCGTCCATCAGGCGGCTGGCCTCCCACAGCCGGGTCGAGGCCCGGTCGAGGTACAGCTCGCCGCGTTCCGAGTCGTCGTCGGTCATGCCGAGCTTGAGGTCCTCGACACCCCGCTTGACCGGGTACAGCGAATCACCCGGCAGGGCGTCGGTACTGGCAGCGGCCACACCGCTGAACGCCCCCGCCGCCACGCCGACCGTGAGCCCCCCCGCTGCGATGCCCTTGGACCAGCGGGAGCGGGGCCGCAATTTCCGGAGCGGGGTCGCCCGGTGGGCGCCGCGGCCGGTCCGCTGCTCGGGCACCTGAGGGTCCGAGGCGGCACCGCCCCCGGCCCTCTCCTCCATCACCATGGCCTCCATGGCGGCCACGAGCTGGGCTCGTTGGACCACCTTGACCTCGGCGTCCAGCTGTGGGCGCGGCACCTCGCCGAGCGCACTCACCAAGGCCAACAGCCGTTCGTGCTCGGCAGGTTCGGCAGGTGCCTCGGACTGCTCGGCCGCCGGCTCCGGTTCCGAGGGGTCGGACGGCGTCCGACCCTCCAGGGCCTGGGCGAAGGCGTTCGCCCGCCGGTGGGGAGAAACGTTCGCGATCACTGGCGGCACCTCCTCTCGTCATGACGATCGACTCCCCAAGGTGTCCGGAAGGTTGCCTTCCTTGAGCACATCCACACTTTCGAGTGAGCGGCTTCGGGCAGGGCGTGTCCACAGGGAGCCTGCATTCCGCACAACGAGCGGCGCGGCACTTGGGTTACGGACGAAGGATGATCGGACCACAGCGTCATCGAGGGGTCACCGGTTGTCGAGGGTGAGGCAGCAGCGAGCGGGCGAAACGAACGGGTCGGCAGGGGCGGGCGCGGGCGGCGGTGGCGGGTGGCGGGCGCGGGGCGGGCGGGGGAGACCGCGACGTCAGCGGGCGTCGTCCGGCAGGAGGCGGGCCAGGGTGCGGACCGCCCGGTACTGGAGGGTCTTGATGGCACCCTCGTTCTTGCCCATCACCCGGGCCGTCTCGGCGACCGAGAGGCCCTGCAGGAAGCGCAGGGTGACGCACTCCTGCTGCTGCGGGTTGAGTTTGCGGACCGCTTCCAGCAGGGCCGCGTTGGAGAGGGATTCGAGGACGGAGTCCTCGGGGGACCGTTCCACCTCGTTGGCGTCCAGCATCTCGCCCGTCGTGACTTCCAGGCGGAAGCGGCTGGACTTGAAGTGGTCGGCGACCAGGTTGCGGGCGATCGTCACGAGCCAGGCGCCGAAGTCGCGGCCCTGCCAGGTGAAGGTGGAGATGCGGCGCAGCGCGCGCAGGAAGGTCTCGCTGGTGAGATCCTCCGCGGTCGCCTTGCCGCCGACGCGGTAGTAGATGTAGCGGTACACCGTGTCGCTGTACTGGTCGTAGAGCCGGCCGAAGGCCTCGGCCTCGCCCGCCTGGGCGCGCTCGACGAGGTCCATCATGCGGCCGCTGTCGCTGTCCGCGGTGGGACGGCGGGTCGTGGAGGTGGCCGTGCCGCCGCCGCTGCTCGCGCCGCCGGCCGTACGGCCTCGTCTGCCCACGGTCGCTCCGCCGTCGGTCAGGGCATAGCAAGGACCGGCAGGGCCGAGGCCGGCAGGGACCGCGGCGGCGAAGGCGGGGACGGCGTACGCGGTGGGGACGAAGCCGCGCAGGTGGTCGAGGACCGTTGCGCGGAGCGTAGCCAGGCCCGAGGCGTCAACCCCGACAGGTGGGTACACGGGACTCCCAGAGGCAGAGCTTCCATCACGTGCAGTGCGGGACCGTTCACCCGTCGTGGCGACGAATGGGCGGTGGCATGCGTCTGAGGAGAATAACGCTTCGTACAGGCAGCGCTACACCCAGTTGCGAAAATCATCGCTCCTGACACTTCTGTTTCGTGTCGAGGGCATATTCGGTCGCGGCCTGTGATCGGTTAATGATCGATTGGGCGTCCGGAATGGATGCTTCCGAGGCTTCTCGCGACCGTGTCGGGCAGGCTGGAGTGCCCCGGCGAACCCGCGGGTAGGGGTGGGTGGTTGCCCTGCGACCCGCCCTGCGGCGGGCCCTCCGGCGCGCCCCGCGGGCCGCCCCGCCCGCGCCGGTCCCGGCCGGTCAGCGGCGGCGCCGGTGCAGGGCGATGGCGGCCGCGGCGCCGCCGGCCAGGGCGCCCACGCCGGCCGCCGCCGGGACCCCGACCTTCACGGCCTTGCGGCCGGTCCGGTAGTCGCGCAGCCGCCAGTCGTGCGCCCGGGCGTGCTTGCGCAGTTTTGTGTCGGGATTGATCGCGTACGGGTGTCCGACCAGGGACAGCATCGGGATGTCGTTGTGCGAATCGCTGTACGCCGCGCAGCGCGCCAGGTCCAGCCCCTCGGCGGCGGCCAGCGCCCGCACGGCCTCGGCCTTGGCGGGGCCGTGCAGCGGCTCGCCGACCAGGCGGCCGGTGTAGACGCCGTCGACGGACTCGGCGACCGTGCCGAGCGCCCCCGTCAGGCCCAGGCGGCGGGCGATGATCGTGGCCGTCTCCACCGGCGCGGCCGTGACCAGCCAGACCTTCTGGCCGGCGTCGAGGTGCGCCTGGGCCAGGGCGCGGGTGCCCGGCCAGATGCGCTCGGCCATGTACTCGTCGTAGATCTCCTCGCCGATGGCCATCAGCTCCGAGACCTTGTGGCCCTTGACGATCGACAGGGCGCTGTCGCGGGCGTCCTGCATGTGCTCGGGGTCCTCGACCCCGGCGAGGCGGAACCACGCCTGCTGCCACGCGAAGCGGGCGAGCTCGCGGCGGCGGAAGAACTCCCGCTTGTACAGGCCGCGGCCGAAGTGGAATATCGCGGCGCCCTGCATGACGGTGTTGTCGAGGTCGAAGAAGGCGGCGGCGAGGTCGTCGCCCGCCACGGGGAACTCCGGCGGCGGGGCCGGGGCCGGGGCGGCGGCGGGGGCCGGGGCGGGCGCCGGGGTCTGCGCCGTCCCGCCGGGTGCCGCGTCCGCCGGTGCGGCCAGCGCGG
This sequence comes from Streptomyces antimicrobicus, assembly GCF_020532625.1. Taxonomy (GTDB): domain Bacteria; phylum Actinomycetota; class Actinomycetes; order Streptomycetales; family Streptomycetaceae; genus Streptomyces; species Streptomyces antimicrobicus. The sequence continues at coordinate 9,730 of NZ_JAJAUY010000169.1, forward strand.
TCTTGCGGGCGGCCTCGGCCGAGGCCTCGCCTGCCAGCACGCTCCGCGCGGTCGTGGAGCGCCTACGGGGGGTGAGCCATCCGGGAGCGGCCATGACGCGAGCATAGCCATTGTGTTCGGGAGTTCCCGAACCGTGGGGATGCGGCTGTGTGAACTCTGCGGTGCCCGGGCGTTACGCGGCCCGCCCCGCGGGCGGAGGAGAATGAGGGGTATGAGTCCTCTGCTGCGCCGTAAGGAAAAGAAGAGTCCCGGGGAGCGTCTGGTCACGCTCGTCGGGAAGCCGGGCTGCCACCTGTGCGACGACGCCGAGGCGGTGGTCGAGCGGGTCTGCGCCGAAACGGGCGCGCGCTGGGAGAAGAAGGACATCACGCAGGACGAGGAGCTCTACCGGCTGCACTGGGAGCAGATCCCGGTGGTCCTGGTCGACGGTGAACAGCACACCTTCTGGCGGGTGGACCCGGAGCGGTTGCGGCAGGCCCTGCAGGGGTGAGCCCGGTCACTTTGGTCGGACAAAGCGGACACAATCTTTGTGCACGCGTTCACAAAGACATAGCCTGCTGTCGACGGGGCGGTCCTGGGACAAGAGGCCGCCTGCAGCCCCGCTCATCCCGCAGGAGCATCGTGGCAACTGGCCGAACTCACCGACCGGCGACCCGCAGCCGAGGCATCCCCGAGGCCACCGTCGCCCGGCTTCCGCTGTACCTGCGGGCCCTGACGGCGCTGTCCGAGCGCTCGGTGCCCACCGTGTCCTCGGAAGAGCTCGCCGCCGCCGCCGGCGTGAACTCGGCGAAGCTGCGCAAGGACTTCTCCTACCTCGGCTCGTACGGCACCCGCGGGGTGGGCTACGACGTCGAGTACCTCGTCTACCAGATCTCCCGCGAGCTCGGCCTCACCCAGGACTGGCCGGTCGTGATCGTCGGTATCGGCAACCTCGGCGCCGCCCTGGCCAACTACGGCGGGTTCGCCTCCCGTGGCTTCCGGGTGGCCGCGCTGATCGACGCCGACCCGGCGATGGCCGGGAAGCCGGTGGCCGGCATCCCGGTGCAGCACACCGATGACCTGGAGAGGATCATCAAGGACAACGGGGTCTCCATCGGCGTCATCGCCACCCCGGCCGGGGCCGCGCAGCAGGTGTGCGACCGGCTGGTGGCCGCCGGGGTCACCTCCATCCTGAACTTCGCGCCGACCGTGCTGTCCGTGCCCGAGGGCGTCGACGTGCGCAAGGTCGACCTGTCGATCGAGCTGCAGATCCTGGCCTTCCACGAGCAGCGCAAGGCCGGCGAGGACGCGGGCGCCGTGCCGGCGGCCGGCCAGGCCGTGCCGTCCCCTGCCGCTTCCGCTCCCGCCGGTGCCGCTGCCGCCGCGGTCCCCGGGGCCCCTGCCGCCGCCCCGCTGTCCGCGGCCGCCGCCGCCGCTGCCGACGACGACGCCGTGGCCGCCGCCCGCAAGGGCCGGCCCGAGGGTGACGTGCCGGCGGTGATGCCGGCATGAGCCTGCTCGTCGTAGGACTGAGCCACCGCAGCGCGCCGGTCAGCGTGCTGGAGCGGGCGTCGCTGTCCGCGGACGCCAAGGTGAAGCTGCTGCACGACACCCTCGCGGCGGAACCGGCGACCGAGGCGGCCGTGCTCGCCACGTGCAACCGGATCGAGCTGTACGCCGACGTGGACAAGTTCCACGCCGGTGTCGCCGAGCTGTCCACGCTGCTCGCGCTGCACAGCGGGGTCGCGCTGGAGGAGCTCACCCCGTACCTGTACGTGCACTACGAGGACCGGGCCGTGCACCACCTGTTCTCGGTGGCGTGCGGGCTGGACTCGATGGTGGTCGGCGAGGGCCAGATCCTCGGCCAGATCAAGGACGCGCTGGCGCTCGGGCAGGAGCTGCACACCGCCGGGCGCCTGATCAACGACCTGTTCCAGCAGGCCCTGCGGGTCGGTAAGCGGGCGCACTCCGAGACCGGGATCGACCGGGCCGGGCAGTCGCTGGTGACGTTCGGCCTGGAGCAGCTGGCGCTGCCCGGCGGCGAGCCGGTGGCGGACTGGGCCGCCGGGAAGCGGGCGCTGGTCATCGGCGCCGGGTCGATGTCGTCGCTGGCCGCGGCGACGCTGGCACGGGTCGGCGTGGCCGAGATCGTGGTCGCCAACCGGACCGCCGAGCGGGCGGAGCGGCTGGTGGAGATCCTGCGCGCCTCCGGCACCGGGGTCGTCGCGCGGGCCGTGGGCATGGCCGGTGTGGCCGACGAGCTGACACGAGTCGACGTGGCCGTCTCCTGCACCGGGGCCACCGGACTCGTGCTGACCGCCGAGGACGTCTCCGCAGCCCTGGCCGAACGGGGCCCGGCACCCGCCTCCCCGACCGAGGCCCCCGCCCAGGTCTCCGGTGGGACCGCGACGGCGACTGCGCCCGCGACGGCGACCGCCCCGGCGACCGTGACCGGGGCCGTGACCGCCCCCGCGCCCCTGGCCC
>NZ_JAJAUY010000017.1 GCF_020532625.1 Streptomyces antimicrobicus
CCCCTGGCGCGGCGCTGCCCCTCGGTGTCGGGTCCATGGGTCTCACCTGTACTCCGAAAGACGGCGGCCGATGCCGAGGAGGGCGGCCGCGGCGGCGGTCAGGGTCAGGGCGACGGTGCCCGGGACGAGGCCGGTCAGCGCGGCCAGGCCGCCCCGGGCGACCTCGGTGAACTCGGCCTGCTCGTGGGTCACCGCCTGTTCCAGGGAGGCGTCCACCACGTCGAAGGAGGCGCCGCTGCTGTCCCGGCCGCCGATCACCTTGGGCAGCGCGCTCTCGTAGTCCCCCTTCAGGTCCGCCTCGCGGGCCTGGGCGTGCCGTTCCTTCCACTGCTGGACCCCGGCCGCCGCCCGGCGCAGCGGGGCGCGCCCCGCCTCGTCGTCGGCCAGCCGCAGGGCCGCCGCGAGGCCCGAGTCCAGCGCGTCCATGTTCCGGGCGAAGTCGACCTCGTACTTGTCGGACTTCCTGTCCGCGGCCTGGACGGCGCCCCGCGAGATCATCGTCAGGTTCTCGTCGGCCCGCGCCTGGAGCGCCGCCACCCGGGCGGCGTCCAGCACCTTCAGGGACTCCTGCCCGCCCGAGCGGGCCTCGCCCAGCTCCGCCCGGGCCACCCCGTGCCCCACCGCCAGCCACAGCAGGGCCACGGCCGTGGCCGCCGTGGCGGCCACCAGTCCGGGGTTGAACACCCGGTGCGTACGCCGGTACTCGCGCCGCTGCGCCCAGCCGAGCGCGCCCAGCGCGGCCAGTCCCGCCACCAAGGCGGCCGGCGGCCAGGCGCGGGCGTCGTCGTGGTCCTCGTGGAGCCGGCGGGTCTCCGCCTCGTACAGCCGCTGGGCGGCGGGCAGCAGCAGGGTGCTCATCTGCTCGTTGGCGTAGCGCAGGTAGGCCCCGCCCAGCGGCAGGCCCTGCCGGTCGGTGGCGCGGGCCTGCTCGACCAGGCCCGCGTACCGGGGCAGTTGCTCGCCGAGCAGGGCGATCTCGCGCCGGGAGCCCGCGTCGTCGTCGCCGGCGTCCTCCCCCGCGTCGGCCGCGGCCTCCACCAGCAGCCGCGAGGCCGTCGCGATGTCCTTCTCGTACCGCTCGCGCAGCTCCCGGGGCTCCTGCCCGCCGGTGAGGAAGCCGCTGGAGGCCGCCGCGTCCGCGTCCGCCAGCGAGCGGTAGATGCTCGCCGCGCCGGCGGCCAGCGGCTGGCTGCGGCCCACCACGTCCTCGGCGGCCGCGGTCCGGTCGGACACCTCCCAGCCGGCGGCCACGCCGAACAGCACCGCCAGGGCGGCCAGCACGGCGCCGACGATCCGCAGCCGGCCCGGCTCGGTCGTGGCGGCGCGCCGCACCCGCTCGGCGCCCTCGGCGAACGCCGTGCCGCGCCGCGGCGGCGCCACCGGGGCCGTGCCCCCGGCCGCGGGCGCGTGCGCGCGCGACGTGATCGCCACCCTGACCTCCCCCTCGGTCCTGGAAACCGCTCTCCCCGGCCGGCTGCCCGGCGCTGTCGTCGCGCAGCAGTATGGCCGGACGGGAGCGTCGGCACAGCACCCGGCCCGGGATCCCGCGAGGGAGCCCCCGGCCGCGTCCTTCACCGTGAATACGCCCGCGCGGCCCCCGCGGTTCCAGTCCTGCCCACCCGCCGGGGTGGTTCACCCGAAATGGGCACGCAGTTTTCCGTGCGCCTCCGGCGGCGCACCCACGGCGTCCAGCCCCAGCAGACCCGCGCCGAGCACCGGTGGGGCGGCCACCACCGCCACCCGGGCCAGCGGCGCCCGCGCGGCCAGCCCCGCCTCGATCCGCTCGTGCAGCAGCGGGTGGCGGGCGGTGAGCACCCCGCCGCCCAGCAGCACCGGCGCCTCCTGCGCCAGCAGGTCCAGCCGGGTCAGGGCGACCACCGCCAGCGCCACCACCTCGTCGGCCTGCCGCTCGACCAGCGACCGGGCCACCAGGTCGCCTGCGGCGGCCACCGCGAACAGGACCGGCACCAGTTCGTGGGTGCGCACCGGCGGCAGCGCGCCCAGGTGCAGCGCCTCGATCAGCTCGGCCATCGAGCCCAGCCCGAAGTGCCCGGGCAGGGCCGTGCGCAGCTCGGTGGGCCCGCCCCGGCCGTCCTCGGCGCGGGCCGCCCACCACAGGGCCTCGGCCGCCAGCCCCCCGCCGCCGCCCCAGTCGCCGGAGAGCTGGCCCAGCGCTGGGAACCGGGCGGTGCGCCCGTCGGGCAGCATCCCCACGCAGTTGATGCCGGCCCCGCACACCACCGCCACCCCCCGCGCCGGCGCGCCGGGCGGCAGCCCGGCCCGCAGGATCGCGAAGGTGTCGTTGCGCACCTCGGTCGCCGCCCCCCAGCCGCGCGCGGCCAGCGCCTCCGTCAGCTGCCGTTCCTCCACCGGCAGGTCGGCGTTGGCCAGGCACGCCGACACCAGGTCCGCGTACGGGCCGGCCCCCTCCGCCCCCTCCGGCCCGGACAGCCCGGCCGCGCGCACCGCTTCGGCGACGGCCCGGCCCAGCTCGTCCACCGCCGCCTCCACCCCGCTGCGCGGCGGCTGGAAGCCACCGGCCCGGCCGGAGCCCCGTACGGTGCCGTCGCGGTCGATGAGCGCCACGTCCGTCTTGCTGTTGCCCGCGTCGACGGCGAGCACGGCGGGCCGCCTCACGCCCATGGCAGATGCTCCTTGTTGTGCGCGAGCAGCCGGTCCGTCAGGCCCTCGGCCCGCTCGAACTGCCCGACCAGCGGATGCGCGAGCAGCGCCCGGAACACCCGCTCCCGCCCGCCGCGCAGTGCCGCGTCCAGGGCCAGGTCCTCGTACGCCGCCACCTGGGCGATCAGCCCGGCGTACAGCGGGTCCAGCCGGGGTACGGCCAGCGGGACCGGGCCGCAGGCGTCCACCCGGGCCTGGACCTCGACGACCGCGTCGTCGGGCAGGAACGCCAAGGTGCCGTCGTTGCGGGTGTTGACCACCTGCACCGCCGGTCCGCCGTCGCCCAGCAGGGCGGCCGCCAGGTCCACCGCGGCCTCCGAGTAGTAGGCCCCGCCGCGCGCCGCCAGCAGTGCGGGCTTCTCGTCGAGGGCGGGATCGGCGTACAGCGCGAGCAGTTCGGCCTCCATCGCGGCGACCTCGGCGGCGCGCGAGGGCTTGGTCGCCAGCTCCCGCACCACCTCGTCGTGCGCGTAGAAGTACCGCAGGTAGTACGACGGTACGACCCCCAGCCGGTCCAGCACCTGGCGCGGCAACCGCAGGGCGGCGGCGAGTTCGTCCCCCCGGACGTCCAGCAGCCGCGGCAGCAGGTTCTCGCCGTCCGGACCGCCCAGCCGTACGCCCAGTTCCCAGGTCAGGTGGTTGAGGCCGACGTGGTCGAGGTGGAGCTCCGCGGGGGACAGGTCCAGCCAGCGGGCGAACATGCGCTGGAAGCCGATGGCCACGTTGCACAGCCCGACCGCCTTGTGGCCGGCGTCCAGCAGGGCCCGGGTGACGATGCCGACGGGGTTGGTGAAGTCGATGATCCACGCCTGCGGGTTGGCCCGGCGCACCCGCTCGGCGATGTCCAGCACCACCGGCACCGTCCGCAACGCCTTGGCCAGGCCGCCCGCGCCGGTGGTCTCCTGCCCGACGCAGCCGCACTCCAGCGGCCAGGTCTCGTCCTTCAGCCGCGCGGCCTGTCCGCCCACCCGCAGCTGGATCAGCACCGCGTCGGCGTCGGCGACGCCCGCGTCGAGGTCGCCGGTGGTGGTCACGGTGCCCGGGTGCCCCTGCCGGGCGAGGATCCGCCGGGCCAGGCCCCCGACCAGCTCCAGCCGCTCGGCGGCCGGGTCGATCAGCACCAGTTCGCCGATCGGCAGGGTCTCGCGCAGCCGGGCGAAGCCGTCGACCAGCTCCGGTGTGTAGGTGGAGCCGCCGCCCACCACGGCGAGTTTCATCGTCACGACAGTCTCTAACCCTTCACTCCGGTCAGGGTGACGCCTTCGACGAACGCCTTCTGGGCGAAGAAGAAGAGGACGATCACCGGGGCCATGACCAGCACGGTGGCGGCCATGGTGAGGTTCCAGTTGGTGTGGTGGGCGCCCTTGAAGGACTCCAGCCCGTAGCTGAGGGTCCAGGCGGCCGGATTGTCGGAGGCGTAGATCTGCGGGCCGAAGTAGTCGTTCCACAGCGCGAAGAACTGGAACAGCGCGACCGCGGCCAGCGCGGGCCGGGCCATCGGCAGCACCACCCGCAGCAGCGTCCGCACCTCCCCGCAGCCGTCGACCCGCGCCGCGTCGAGGTACTCGTCGGGGACGGTCAGCAGGAACTGGCGCAGCAGGAAGATCGAGAACGCGTCGCCGAACGCCGTGGGGACGATCAGCGGCCACAGCGTGCCGGACAGGTCCAGCTGCCGGGCCCAGAACAGGTACATCGGGATGACCACCACCTGCGGCGGCAGCATCATCATCGCGATCACCAGCAGCAGCGCCGGCCGCCGCCCGCGGAAGCGGAACTTCGCCAGCGCGTACGCGACCGGCACCGAGGACACCACGGTCAGCACGGTGCCCAGGCCCGCGTACAGCAAGGTGTTGCGCCACCAGGTCAAGAACCCGGGCGTCCGCCAGACCTGGACGTAGTTGTCCCACTCCCAGGTACGCGGCCACAGGTCGCGGGTGAGGGCCTGCTGGTCGCTCATGAGCGAGGTCAGCAGCAGGAAGACGAACGGCAGGACGAAGAAGAGGGCCGCGGCCACCCCGAGGGCGTGCACGCCGATCCAGTGGAGTACGGCCTTGCGCCGGCGCACCGTCACTCACCCGCTCCCAGCAGTCCGCCGCCCCGGCGCATCAGCAGCGCCGTGCACGCCATCGACAGGGCGAACAGCACCAGCGCCACCGCGCACGCGGTGCCGTAGTCGAAGCGCTGGAAGCCCGCGTTGTAGACGATCTGCGGCAGGGTCAGCGTGGACTTGCCGGGGTAGCCCGGCTCGAACTGCTGCCCGGAGCCGCCGATCACCCCGGCCGCCACCTTCCCCGCCACCAGCGGCTGGGTGTAGTACTGCATGACCTGGACGACCCCGGTCACCACCGCGAACAGCACGATCGGCGCGATGTTCGGCAGGGTGACGTGCCGGAACCGCTGCCAGGGCCCCGCCCCGTCCAGCGCGGCGGCCTCGTACTGCTCCTTCGGTACGTCGAGCAGCGCGGCCATGAAGATCACCATCAGGTCGCCGATCCCCCACAGCGCCAGCACGGTCAGCGCGGGCTTGGACCAGCCGGCGTCGGTGAACCAGCCCGGAGCCGGCAGCCCGGCCCCCTCCAGCAGGGTGTTCACCGGACCGGTGCCGGGGTTGAGCAGGAAGACGAAGGCCAGCGTCGCGGCGACCGGAGGAGCCAGGTACGGCAGGTGGAAGAGGGTGCGCAGCAGCCCCGCCCCCGTCCGGATCCGGGTGATCAGCAGGCCGATCCCCAGGCCGAACAGGGTCCGGCAGGTCACCACGACCACCACCAGCCACAGGGTGTTGCGCATCGCCGGCCAGAACAGCGGATAGCCGGTGAACAGGTACGTCCAGTTGTCCAGCCCGTTGAAGGCCGGCGGGCGGAAGCCGTCGTACTTGGTGAACGAGAAGTACACCGTGGACAGGAGCGGGTAGGCGAAGAAGACGCCGCACCCGATCAGCCAGGGGGAGAGGAAGGCCGCGGTCCGCAGGGCGGACCGCCGGTGCTTCCTCCTCAGCGCCGGAGCGGGGGCGGTGGCCGCGGCGGGGGCGGCGGCCGGGGCGGGCGCGGAGGCCGGGACGCAGGCGGAGGGGGCGGGCACGGCCGGTCACTTCGCCTTCGCGATGTCCGCGTCGATCTGCCGGTCGGTCCGGGCCAGACCCGCGGCGATGTCGGTGACCTCGCCCTTCTCCACGGCGTAGGCGAAGTCGGTGAAGGTCAGCTGGTAGGTGCCGCCGTCGGCCTGGGCCGGGGTGGTGCTCGACCTCGGGTGCCGGGCGATGTCCAGGAAGGTCTTGAACTCGGGCGTCACCTGGAGCTTCGGCGAGTCCAGCGCGGCCAGGGTGGAGGGCACGTTGTGGATGGCGTTGGCGAAGGCGACCACCGCGTCGGTGTCGGTGGTCATGTACTTCACCAGCTCCCAGGCGGCGTTCTGCTTCTTGCTGCCCCGGGCCATGCCCACGACGGTCCCCGACAGGTAGCCCTTGCCGTAGTCGGCGGCCTGGTCGTCGGGCACGGGCAGCGGGGCGGTGCCGATCTCGAAGGTGACGCCGGCCTCCTGCGCCATGCCCGGGCGCCACTCGCCGTCGATCTGCATGGCCACCTTGCCCTGGTGGAAGGGGTGTTCGGCGCTCCACTCGTCGCCGAAGGTCGCGCGGAACCTCTCCAGTCTCCCGTAGCCGCCGAGCTTGTCCACCAGGTCCTTCTGCGCGCTCAGCATCCGGGCGAAGGCCGGGTCCCCGGCGAGGTTGGCCCTGCCGTCGGGGGTGAAGTACGTCGGGCTCCACTGCGCGGCCAGGCGCATGGGCGTGGTCTCGTAGCCGTGGAAGGTGGGCATGATGCCGACGCGTTCGTACGAGTCCCCGCTCGGCTTGGTCAGTTGCCGGGCCACCTCCACGAACCGGCTCCAGGTCCCGGGCGGTTCGGTGATGCCCGCCTCCCGGAAGGCGTCCTTGTTGTAGACCAGCCCGTACGCGTCGTGGAGCAGCGGCAGGGTGCACTGGTTGCCGTCGAACCGGGTGTAGTCCAGCAGGGTCCGGGGGAAGACCTTGGTCGCGTCGATCCCGGACTTCGCCAGGAACGGGCCGAGGTCGGTGAAGGCGCCGGAGTTGCAGAACTTGCCGACGCTGTCGGTGGTGAACGAGGAGACCACGTCCGGGGCCTTGTCGCCGCCCGCCCGCAGGGCCTGGTTGATCTTGTCGTCGGTCATGTTGCCGGTGACCTTGACCTTGATGTTCGGGTGCGCCGCCTGGAACCGGGCGATGTTCTCCTCGATCGCCGCGACCTCGCCGGGCGCCGACCAGCCGTGCCAGAAGTTCAGCGTGACGTCGGCCTTCGGGTCGTCGGCGGCTGCCGAGCCGCTCGGTCCGGTGCAGGCGGTGGCGAGCACGCAGGTGGTGACGAGAGCGGTCGCGAGGGCGGTCAGGCTGCGGGTTCGGGGCATGGCGGTGTCTCTCTCTGCGCTGGGGACTTCCAGGGGTGGCGGTGCAGAAACGGGACGTGCGGCCGAAGCGGTCGGTCAGCGGGACGTGTCGAACACCTCGTCACGGGTGGCGGCCAGGGCGCTCTCCAGGGCGCCGCGCAGCACGGGCTGCTCCACGACCGCGCCGGCGACCAGCCGCGGCCGGGACGGCGCCAGTTCGGCGAGCTCGGCGGTCAGCAGCTCGTGCAGCGGCTCACCGCCCGCCGCGATCACCGCCCCCGACAGCACGACGATCTCCGGGTCGAGTACGGAGACCAGCGCGGCCAGGCCGGTGGCCAGGGCGGTGGCGTAGCGGGCCAGGAGCTCGCGGTACGGCCCTTCGGGCGCGGCCGCGGCCCGGGCCAGCAGGGCGGTGCCCACCGAGACCTCGCAGCTGCCGGGCCCGGTCGGGATCTCGGAGCCCAGGCCCAGTGCGGCGGCGAGCTGCGGCAGTACCTGGACACCCGCCAGGTACTGGTAGCCGCCGCCGTTGACCCGGGTGACCTGGCGGACCAGGGGGTGCCCGGGCACCGGCAGGAAGCCGACCTCGCCCGCGCCGCCGGTCCAGCCGCGGTGCAGCCGGCCGCCGAGCACCAGGGCGGCGCCGAGGCCCGCCTCGTTCCACAGCAGGACGAAGTCGTCGTGGCCGCGGGCGGCGCCGAGGTGCTGCTCGGCGACGGCCACGAGGTTGACGTCGTTCTCGTACTCCACCGGCATCGGCAGGGCCGCCGCCAGCTCGTCGAGGAGGGTGGGGGAGTGCCAGCCGGGCAGGTGGCTGGCGTAGCGCAGCCGGCCGGAGTGCGGGTCGAAGGCGCCGGGGGTGCCGACGACCAGGCGGTGGATCGCGGACTGCGGCAGGCCGGCGGCCTCGGCGGCCTCGCCGAGGGCCTCGGTGACCTGGTCGGCCACCGGGGTGCGGGAGCCGGCCGTGGGCAGTTCGAAGGTGCCGACCAGCGCGCCGGTGAGGTCGGCGACCCCGGCCAGGATCCGCTCGGGGGTGACGTCCAGTCCGGCGACGTGGGCGGCGCCCGCGTTCAGCGCGTACAGCTGGGCGTTGGGTCCGGGCCGGCCGGCGGCGGTGCCGGTGGCGACGACCAGGCCGGCGGCTTCGAGGCGGGCCAGCAGCTGGGAGGCGGTGGGCTTGGACAGGCCCGTGAGCCGGCCGATGCGGGTGCGGGACAGGGGGCCGTGGGCGAGGAGCAGCTCCAGCGCGGCCCGGTCGTTCATGGCCCGCAGCAGACTCGGGGTTCCTGGGGTCGTGCCGGAGGCCATGGCGGTGTCCGCTCCCTCGGGGAAGTGATTGTTAGGTAAGTTTCCTGTCGCTGTTCGGGGCGTGTCAATGCCGCTGCCCCCGCGGAATACGGTCCACGGGGGCAGCGGCGGGGCGCGGGGCGGCGGGCGCCGGCCCGTCCCAGGGCGCGGCGGCGGGGCCGGACTACTTGGTGATCCGGGGCGCGGCCTGCGGGGCCTGCGCGACCTGCGGCGGGATCGGCGCGGTGGCCGCGGCCTGCGGGGAGGCCGGGTTGGCCAGGGCCGACGGCGGGGCGACGGTGGCCGCCGGGTCCGGCGCGGGCTCCGCCTCCTCCTCGGCCGGCGGCATCCCGCCGACGATGGCGATGCCCGCCGCGTCGAAGGCCTCCTTGATCCGCCAGCGCAGCTCGCGCTCCACCCCGAACTGCTTGCCCGGCATCGTCTTGGCCGAGATCCGCACGGTCATCGAGGCCAGCAGCACCTCGGCCAGGCCCAGGACCTCCACCGGACCCCACAGGTCCTCGTCCCACGGGGCGTCCTTGGCCATGCCGTCCGCCACCTCCTGGAGCACCTCGCGGATCCGCTTGAGGTCCTCGCTCGGCTTGACCTGGACGTCGACGGTCGCCGTGGCCCAGCCCTGGCTGAGGTTGCCGATCCGCTTGATCTCGCCGTTGCGCACGTACCAGATCTCGCCGTTGTCGCCGCGCAGCTTGGTCACGCGCAGGCCGACCTCGACCACCTCGCCGGAGGCCACCCCCGCGTCGATCTTGTCGCCGACGCCGTACTGGTCCTCAAGGATCATGAACACGCCGGAGAGGAAGTCCGTGACCAGGTTGCGGGCACCGAAACCGATCGCCACACCGGCCACACCGGCGCTCGCCAGCAGCGGGCCCAGGTTGATCTCCAGGGTGCCGAGGACCATCAGCGCGGCCGTGCCCAGGATCAGGAACGAGGCCACCGACCGCAGGACCGAGCCGATCGCCTCCGAACGCTGGCGGCGCCGCTCGGCATTGACGAGGAGTCCGCCGAGCGTGGTGCCCTCGACGGCCTCGGCACCGCGGTTCATGCGGTTTATCAGCTTGGTCAGGGCCTTGCGCACCATCGAGCGCAGCGCCACCGCGATCACCACGATGAGCAGGATCCGCAGGCCCAGGTACAGCCATCCGGCCCAGTTCTCCTCGATGAAGCTGGCGGCGTTGGTGACGCTCTCGTGGGTGTCCCTCACCGTCGTGGACACATCCGGAACCTCGGTCGCGAGAGTGGGCATGGCTGCGGGCCAGGGCACGGCGGGAACCTCCAGATGTAGCGGCCTGCCCGCGGACGGGGGAGAGCGGGCGGGACCAACCACACTAACGGGGCATCCCCCTGCCGCCCTTGCCGGAAGTTGCCGGTGTTCGAGGGAGAGACCGGACTCACACGGGGAGGAAGAAGGTGTGCCGCAAAACACCTCGGACCCGTTACGGGCGCGTGGTGGCGCTCCTGCCAGCGGGAAGGAGAGACTGAAGACAGATCGTCCCGGCGCGAGCCACGCGCCGCCGGCGTACAAGGAGGCATCCGTGCCGCATGTCCTGGTCCTCAACGCGTCGTACGAGCCGCTCGGCGTCGTACCGCTCCGCCGCGCGCTCGTCCTCGTCCTGGAGAACAAGGCGATCTGCCTCGAGGAATCCGGCGCCTTCCTGCACAGCGCGACCAAGGTCGTCCCCGCTCCCAGCGTGGTGCGGCTCAAGCGCTTCGTGCGGGTCCCCTACCGGGGGCCCGTTCCTCTCACCCGGCGCGCGCTGTTCGCCCGCGACGGCGGCCGCTGCATGTACTGCGGCGGGGTCGCCACCAGTGTCGACCACGTCATCCCGCGCAGCCGTGGCGGCCAGCACGTGTGGGACAACGTCGTCGCCGCGTGCCGCCGCTGCAACCACGTCAAGGCCGACCGCCACCTGCTCGAACTGGGCTGGCGCCTGCGCCACCAGCCGGCCCCGCCGTCCGGCCTGGCCTGGCGCATCATCGGCACCGGCCACCGGGACCCCCGCTGGATGCCGTACCTCCAGCCGTACGGCGCGGAGGACGCCCTGGCGAGGACCGCGGCTCCGGCAGCGTCCTGACACCCGGGGGCGGCTCCCGCGCGGGGCCGCCCCCGGGGTGTCAGCTCCCTGCCACGGCAGGAGTGCGGCTGCGGTCGCTGGGTAAGGCTGCGGTGTCCCGCGCCGCCAGCGCCCCGACCGGGCCCACCCCCGAAGGAGCCCCCGTGCCTCCGCCGCAGCCGCGTACCGCCGGCCTCATCGGTTCCGCCGGCCTCACCGGTACCGCCGGTACCGCCCGCCCCGGCCGTACCACCCACCCCGCCCCGCCCGCCCGCTCGCCCCGGCCGCTCAAAAAAGCGGGGCTGGGTGCCGATACCGGTGGGGGGCCGCTGATCTGCGAGCCGCCGCTCTTCGACGAGGCACCGTTGACGAGCGAGCCCACCACGCCCGCCGTCGCCGCGGGGGACTAGACAGGGGTTGCCGATGGATCTGGCCCGGCTCGCCGGCCTGTACGGCGTCGCCACGTCCTACCAACCGTCCCAGGACGTCACCGTCCCGGTGCCCGAGGCCACGGTCCGCGCCGTGCTCGGCGTCCTCGGGGTCGACGCCTCCACGCCGGAGGCGGTCACCGCCGCCCTGGCCGCCGCCGAGGCGGCCGCCCGGTTGCTGCCGCCGGTGCTGGTCCAGTGGGCCGGGGCCGCCGCCCCGGCGGCCCTGGCCGCCCTGCCGACCGGCACCCGGATGCGGCTCGCCGCGGAGGACGGCGTCCCGGTCGCGCCCTGGCCGCCGCGCTGGACCACCGGCCCCGACGGGCCGCTGCCGGCCGGGCCGCCGCCGCTCGGCGTGCACCGGCTGTACGCCGAGACGCCCGACGGCCGCACCGGTGAGGCGGTCCTCGTCGTGGCCCCCGACCGGGCCCCCGCCCCGCCGCGGCGCAGCCACGGGCTCCTCGTCCAGCTGTACTCGCTGCTCTCCGACCGCTCCTGGGGCATGGGCGACCTCGGCGACCTCGCCGAGCTGGCCACCTGGGCGGGTCGGACCCACGGCGCCGGGTTCCTCCAGATCAACCCGCTGCACAGCGCCGTCCCCGGCACCCCCACCGACCCCTCCCCCTACCGGCCGTCGTCGCGCCGCTGGGCCGACCCGGTCTACCTGCGGGTCGAGGACGTGCCCGAGTACGGCCGGTGCACCGCCCGCACCGCGCTCGCGGCCCTGGCCGAGCAGGGGGCCGCCCTGCGCCAGGAGGTCCTGGACAAGGGCGCCCTGATCGACCGGGACGCCGTCTGGGCGGTCAAGCGGGCCGCGCTCGAACTGCTGCACGCCGTCCCGCGCGACGCCGCCCGCGCCGCGGACCTGGCCCGGTTCAAGGACGCCGCCGGCGCCGAGCTCACCGCCCACGCCACCTGGTGCGCCCTGGCCGAGCGGCACGGCCCCGACCCGCGGCAGTGGCCGCAGGACGCCGAACCCGACCCCGCCCGGGTCGACTTCCACACCTGGCTGGCCTGGCTGACCGATTCCCAGCTCGCCGCCGCCCAGCGGGCCGCCCGGGACGCCGGCATGGCGCTCGGCCTCGTCCACGACCTCGCCGTCGGCGTCCACCCCGGTGGTGCCGACGTCTGGGCCCGCCCGGAGCTCCATGCCGCGGGCACCACGGTCGGGGCCCCGCCGGACGCCTTCAACGCCCGCGGCCAGGACTGGGGTCTGCCGCCGTGGCGGCCCGACGCCCTGGCCGCCGCCGGCTACGCCCCCTACCGGGCGCTGCTGCGGGCCCTGTTCCGGCACGCCGGAGCGCTGCGCATCGACCACGTGATGGGGCTGTTCCGGCTCTGGTGGGTGCCGGGGGGCTGCAAGCCGTCCGAGGGCACGTACGTCACGTACGACGGCGAGGCCATGCTCGCGCTGCTGGTGCTGGAGGCGCACCGGGCCGGGACCGTGGTGATCGGCGAGGACCTCGGGACCGTGGAGCCGCGGGTGCGCCAGGCGCTGGCCCGGCGCGGGGTGCTCGGCACCTCGGTGCTGTGGTTCGAACGCGACTGGGAGGGCGACGGCCGCCCGCTGGAGCCGGCGGCCTGGCGCGCCGACTGCCTGGCGACCGTCACCACCCACGACCTGCCGCCCACCGCCGCCAAGCTGACCGGGAGCCACGTCGAGCTGCGCGCCCGGCTGGGCCTGCTGGCCCGGCCGGTGGAGCAGGAGAAGGCCGAGGACGCCGCCGACACCGCCGAGTGGCTGGCCCGGCTGCAGGAGCTCGGGCTGGACACCGGCGGCGAGGAGGCCGCCGTACGGGCCCTCTACGGGTTCCTGGCGCGCACCCCGGCCCGCCTGGTGGGCGTGTGGCTGCCGGACGCGGTCGGGGACCGGCGGCCGCAGAACCTGCCGGGGACCTGGGACCAGTACCCCAACGGGCGGCTGCCGGTCGCGGCCGCGGCCGGGCGGCCGGTGACCCTGGCCCGGCTGGCCGCGTCCGAGCGGGCGGACGGCCTGCTCAGGGCCGTCGCGCAGGGGGTGGGAGGGGAGGCGTGACGCGTACGGGCCCCCCGGGCGCGCGGTTCGTTCGGGCGTTCGCTACGTTTGCACCGTGGACAACAAGAACGCCCTGCGCGCCGGCGCCGTCGCGGCCGGTACGACGCTGATGATGCTGCTGATGACGTCTCCCGCGCTGGCGGTCGTGCGCGACGACGGCGACGACCCGGGCAAGGGCATCGGCGTGGCCGAGACCCTCGGTCTGTTCGTGGCCCTGCCGATCGTGCTGTTCCTGGTGATCGCGGGTCTCGTGATGGTCACCGACAAGTCGCGCAAGCAGGCCTGACACCGGCTTCACGCCGAGCGCCGGCGGTCCAGGGGGACCGCCGGCGCTTCGTCGTGTCCGCGGCCGGGGCGGCGGGCCGCGGGCGGACCGGCGGGGGCCGCCCGGCAGGGCCTGCGCACCGTCAGCCCGTCACGCCTTCCGCCAGCTTGCGCAGCAGCCCGGCCAGGGCTGCGCTCTCCTCGTCGGAGAGTCCGGCCAGAGCCTCCCGCTGCACCTGGAGTCCGGCGACGACCGCCGCGTCCACCACGTCCAGCCCGTGCTCGGTGAGGGTGACCCGAAGTCCCCGCCGGTCGTGCGGATCCGGCTGCCGGCACAGCAGCCCGGCCTTCTCCAACTTGTCCAGCCGCCCCGTCATCCCGCCGGTGGTGAGCATCAGCGTCGCCGAGAGCTGACGCGGCGACAGCGTGTACGGCTCGCCCGAGCGGCGCAGCGTGGCGATGACGTCGAACTCGCCGCGGGAGATCCCGAACGGGGCGTAGGCGCGCTCCATCCGCTCCTCCATCGCCCGGCCGATCCGGTAGATCCGGCCGAAGACGGCCATGGGCGCCGTGTCCAGCTCGGGCCGGACGGCGTACCACTGGGCGGCGATGGCGTCGACGGCGTCGTGGCCGGTCCCCTTGCTCTCGGTCATGGCGGAAGTATCGGCTCCCTTCCCACTCGACGGCAAGAAAGCAGCTTGACGGCAAGTAGCTTAGCGGTAAGCTACTTGCCATCGATCTAATTCGAGGGGGAACGACCGCATGAAGCGCCTCGGCACCATCGCCCTGACCGCACTCGCACCCGTCTCATGGGGCTCGACCTACGCCGTCGCCACCGAGCTGCTGCCGCCCGACCGGCCGCTGTTCACCGCCGCGATGCGGGCCCTGCCCGCCGGCCTGCTGCTCACCGCCCTCGCCCGCACCCTGCCGACCGGGGCGTGGTGGTGGAAGTCCGCCGTCCTGGGCACCTTGAACATCGGCGCCTTCTTCCCCCTGCTGTTCCTCGCCGCCTACCGGCTCCCCGGCGGGGTGGCCGCCGTGCTCGGTTCCGCCGGCCCGCTGTTCGTGGCCGGGCTCGCCGCGCTCGTCCTCGGCGAACGGGCCGGCCTGCGGACGGTCCTCACGGCGGTCACCGCCGCCCTCGGCGTGAGCATGGTCGTCCTGACCGCCCAGGCGCAGCTCGACGCCCTCGGGATCGCCGCCGGGCTGGTCTCCTCCGCGTCCATGGCCGCGGGCACCGTCATGACCAAGCGGTGGGGGCGGCCCGAGGGCGTGGGCCCGCTGGCCGTCACGGGCTGGCAGCTGACCGCCGGCGGGCTGGTCGTCGTACCGGTGGCGGCCCTGGTGGAGGGCGCCCCGCCGGCCCTCGACGGCAAGGCGTTCCTGGGCTACGGCTACATGATGCTGATCAGCACCGGGATCGCGTACTGGCTGTGGTTCCGGGGCATCGGCCGGCTCAGTGCCACCTCGGTCACCCTGCTCGGCCCGCTCTCCCCGCTCACCGCCGCCGTGATCGGCTGGGCCGCGCTGGGGCAGTCGCTGACGCCCGTGCAGCTGGCCGGCATGGCCCTCGCCTTCGCCGCCACCGTCTTCGGTCAGCTGCCCCCGCGCGGGTCGCGCCGGGTCCGCGCGGCGCGGCCCCAGGAATCGTTCAGCACCACTGAACGTATCGATCGAAACATTTCGATGGACCTGAGCAATGCGGCGGTGCGACCTTTGACGGGCAGCACCACCCACCGCCCCTGACGAGGAGACCCCGTGTCCGTCCTGGACCCCGCCCGCACCCCCGCGCCGCCGCACCGGCCCGCAGCACCGCCCGGCCCCGGCCCGGGCTCCCGCTCCGGCACCGGGCAGCGCGCGGGCGGGCTCGGGGTCCTGCTCGCGCTGGTGGCGACGGTCGTCTGGTCCGGCAGCTTCGTCGCCACCCGGGACATGGCCGACTCGGTCCCGCCCGTCCAGGCCGTCTTCTGGCGGTGGGTCGTCGCCCTGCTGGCCGTCGCCCCCTTCGCCGCCCGCGCGGCCTGGCGGCAGCGGGCGCTGATCCGCCGCCACCTCGGCTTCGTGAGCCTGGCCTCGCTGTTCGGCGTCGCCCTCTACAACACCCTCGTCCACCAGGCCGGACTGACCACCTCCGCCTCCACCATGGGCATGATCATGGCCGCCTCCCCGGTCCTCATGGCGCTGTACGCCCGGATCGGCGGGGAGCGGCTCGGCGCGCGGCGGACCTTCGGGCTGCTGCTGGCGGCGTTCGGGGTGCTGCTGCTGGTCGGCGACGGGTCGCTCGGCTTCGACTTCGCCGCCGGCGACCTGTGGATGTTCGCCGCCGCCCTGTCCTTCGCCACCTACAGCGCGCTGCTGCGGCGCAAGCCCGAGGAGATCGAGGGGCCGGTCTTCCTGCTGACCACGTTCGTCCTCGGCGCGCTGATGCTGGCGCCCGCGTACGGGATCTCGCTCGCGGTGCAGGGCGGGTTCGAGGCCACCGCCGGGACGGTGGGGCCGCTGCTGTACGTCGGCGTGTTCTCCTCCGCCGTCGCGTTCTTCGCCTGGAACAAGGCGGTCTCCCTGATCGGCGCCGCCCGCGCCGGCGTCGTCTACTACCTCCAGCCCGTCTGCGTCGCCCTGCTCGGCTTCCTGCTGCTCGGCGAGCGCACCGGCCCCGCCGAACTGCTGTGCATGGCGCTGATCCTGGGCGGGGTCACCCTCGGGGCGCGCCGGTAGGTTCGGCGGCATGACCGAGTGGGACATCAAGAAGCTGCGGATCCTGCGGACGCTGGGCGACCGCGGCACGGTGACCGCGACGGCTGAGGCGCTGCACATGACGCCCTCGGCCGTCTCGCAGCAGCTGACCAACCTCGCCAAGCAGCTCGGTGTCCCGCTGCTGGAGGCCCAAGGGCGCCGGGTGCGGCTCACCGACGCCGCCCGGCTCGTCCTGCGGCACGCGGAGGCGGTCTTCGCCCAGCTGGAACGCGCCGACGCCGAACTGGCCGGGTACCGCGAGGGCGAGGCGGGGGAGGTGCGGGTCGGGGCGTTCCCGACGGCGATCCCGGCGCTGGTCGTCCCGGCCGTGGCGGCGCTGCGGGCCTCGCACCCGGGGGTCTTCGTACGGGTCCGGGAGGCCGAGGCGGCCCAGGCCTACGCGCTGCTGGCGGCCGGCGAGGTGCACCTCGCGCTCACCTTGGCGGCGCACGCCCCGACGGAGCGGGACGCCCGCTTCACCCGCGTCCCGCTGCTGGCCGACCCGCTGGACGTGGCCCTGCCGCCGGGGCACCGGCTGGCCGCCGCGGCGCAGCTGAGCCTGTCGGACCTGGCGGGGGAGCCGTGGATCTACGGCTCCTCGGGGCCCTGGTCGGAGATCACCCGGGCGGCGTGCGAGGCGGCCGGCTTCGTGCCCGAACAGGCCCACGCCGCGGCGGGCTGGACGGCGATCCTGTCCATGGTGGCGGCCGGGATGGGGGTGGCGCTGGTCCCGCGGATGGCCGCCGCCCGGACCACCGGGGTGGTCGTCCGCCCGCTGCCGAAGGACCGGCCCACGCGCCACGTCGTCGCGGCCACCCGCACCGGCACCGAGTCCGCTCCCGCGGTGGCCCGGGTCCTGCAGGCCCTGCGCACCACCGCGGTGCGCCGCTAGGTCGTGGTCCCGGGGGGCGCCGGGGTCGGCCCGGCGCCCCCGGGGACGGGATCAGGCCGAGGCCGCGGCGTCGGCGGCCTGGGCGCGCAGCGCCCGTTCGACGCCCGCGCGGGACTCCGAGACCAGGCGGCGCAGGGCCGCGTTCGGCTCGGCCGACGCCAGCCAGGCGTCCGTCGCGTCCAGGGTCTCCTGGGAGACCAGCAGCGACGGGTACAGGCCCACCGCGATCTGCTGCGCGATCTCGTGGCTGCGCGTGTCCCAGATCTCCTTGACCGCGGCGAAGTACTTCGCCGCGTACGGCGCCAGCAGGTCACGCTGGTCGGCCTGGACGAAGCCGCCGATCACCGCCTCCTGCACCGCGTTCGGCAGGTCCGAGGACTCCACCACCGAGGACCAGGCCGCCGCCTTGGCCTCCGCCGTGGGACGCGCCGCCCGGGCCGTGGCCGCGTGCCGCTCGCCCGCCGCCGTACGGTCGCGCTCCAGCTCCGCCGCGATGGCGGCCTCGTCCGCCCGGCCGGTCGCGGCCAGGCGCTCCAGGAACGCCCAGCGCAGCTCGGTGTCGACGACCAGGCCCTCGACCGTCTGCGAACCGTCCAGCAGCGCGGCGAGCAGGTCCAGCTGCTCCGCCGTGCGGGCCGTCGCCGCGAAGGCGCGGGCCCAGGCCAGCTGGTGGTCGCTGCCGGGCGCGGCGGCCCACAGGTGCTCCAGCGTGGCCTCGGTCCAGGCCGCCAGGCCCGTCTCGCGCCAGGCCGGGTCGGCGTACAGGTCCAGCGCCAGCTTCACCTGGCGGTGCAGGGACTGCACCACGCCGATGTCGGACTCCTTGGAGATGCCGGAGAGCACCAGGGACAGGTAGTCGCGGGTGGCCAGCTCGCCGTCCCGGGTCATGTCCCAGGCGGAGGCCCAGCACAGGGCCCGCGGCAGCGAGGCCTCGAAGTCGCCCAGGTGCGCGGTGACCTTCGCCAGCGACTCGGCGTCCAGGCGGACCTTGGCGTACGACAGGTCGTCGTCGTTCAGCAGGACCACGTCCGGTCGCGGGTGGCCGACCAGCTCGGGGACGTCCGTCAGCTCGGCCGCGGCGATGTCCAGCTCCACCCGGCGCTCGCGCAGCAGCTTGCCGCTGGCCTCGTCCAGCCCGTAGCAGCCGATCGCGATGCGGTGCGGGCGCAGCACCGGCTCGCCCTGGGCGCCGGCCGGCAGCGCCGGGGCCTCCTGGCGGACCTTGAACGAGGTGATCACGCCCTGGGCGTCCGTCTCGATCTCCGGGCGCAGCACGTTGATGCCGGCGGTCTCCAGCCACGCCTTCGACCAGGCCGTCAGGTCGCGGCCGGAGGTCTCCTCCAGCGCGCCCAGCAGGTCGCTCAGGCGGGTGTTGCCGAACGCGTGCTGCTGGAAGTACGCCTGGACGCCCTTGAAGAACTCGTCCATGCCCACGTAGGCCACCAGCTGCTTGAGCACCGAGGCGCCCTTGGCGTAGGTGATGCCGTCGAAGTTGACCAGGACGTCGTCCAGGTCGCGGATCTCCGCCATGATCGGGTGGGTCGACGGCAGCTGGTCCTGTCGGTAGGCCCAGGTCTTCATCGAGTTGGCGAAGGTGGTCCAGGCGTGCGGCCACTTCGACTCGGGGTGGTACGCCTGGCAGGCGATCGAGGTGTACGTGGCGAACGACTCGTTCAGCCACAGGTCGTTCCACCACTCCATGGTCACCAGGTCGCCGAACCACATGTGGGCGAGCTCGTGCAGGATGGTCTCCGCCCGCACCTCGTAGGCCGCGTCGGTCACCTTCGAGCGGAAGACGTACTGGTCGCGGATGGTCACCGCGCCCGCGTTCTCCATGGCGCCGGCGTTGAACTCGGGCACGAAGAGCTGGTCGTACTTCGCGAACGGGTACGCGTAGGCGAACTTCTCCTGGAACCAGTCGAAGCCCTGCCGCGTGACGTCGAAGATCGCGTCCGCGTCGAGGAACTCCGCCAGCGACGGCCGGCAGTAGATGCCCAGCGGCACGACCTGCCCGTCGGGGCCCTCGTAGGTGCTGTGCACCGAGTGGTACGGGCCGACGATCAGGGCCGTGATGTACGTCGAGATGCGCGGGGTCGGCTCGAAGACCCACACGTTGTCCTTGACCTCGGCCGGGGCCGGGGTCGGCGAGTTCGAGATCACCGTCCAGCCCTCGGGGGCCTTCACGGTGAACTGGAAGGTCGCCTTCAGGTCGGGCTGCTCGAAGCTGGCGAAGACGCGGCGGGCGTCCGGCACCTCGAACTGGGTGTACAGGTAGGCCTGGTCGTCGACCGGGTCGACGAAGCGGTGCAGGCCCTCACCGGTGTTGGTGTAGGCGCAGTCGGCGACGACGCGCAGCTCGTTGGCGCCCTGCTGGAGGTGCTTCAGGGTGATCCGCGAGTCGCGGAAGACGGCGGCCACGTCCAGGGAGGTGCCGTTGAGGACGACCTCGTGGACGGCCGGCGCGACCAGGTCGATGAAGGTCTCGGCCCCGGCCTCGGCCGACTGGAAGCGCACCGTCGTGACGGAGGGGTACGTCCCGCCCTCCTGCGCGCCGCTCAGGTCCAGGTCGATCTCGTACGAGTCGACGGTGAGCAGCTTCGCCCGCTGCTGGGCCTCTTCACGGGTCAGGTTCGTGCCAGGCACGCGTTCATCTCCTTCGACGGTGACGTTTCGCGGTCATCCTTGCACGCATAGCGGACGGGAGGGCACCCCATGACGGCGCCCTCCCGGCCGGTGTTCGCAGGGGGCCGAATCGACCCCGGTCCGCCGGGTCAGCCCCGGCCGAGCTCCTCGGCGACGAGCTCCGCGATCTGCACCGCGTTCAGCGCGGCGCCCTTGCGCAGGTTGTCGTTGGAGAGGAAGAGGGCCAGACCGTGGTCCACGGTCTCGTCGACGCGGATGCGGCCCACGTAGGAGGCGTCCTTGCCGGCGGCCTGGAGCGGGGTGGGGATCTCGGAGAGCAGCACGCCGGGGGCGTCCGCCAGCAGCTCGTAGGCGCGCTCGACGCTGATCGGACGGGCGAAGCGGGCGTTGACCTGGAGGGAGTGGCCGGAGAAGACCGGGACGCGCACGCAGGTGCCGGAGACCTTCAGGTCCGGGATCTCCAGGATCTTGCGGGACTCGTTGCGGAGCTTCTGCTCCTCGTCGGTCTCGAAGGAGCCGTCGTCGACCAGGTTGCCCGCGAGCGGGACCACGTTGAAGGCGATGGGGCGCTTGTAGACCTGCGGCTCGGGGAAGTCGAGCGCCTCACCGTCGAAGGTCAGCTGGTCGGCGGCCTCGGACAGCGCGCACGCCTGGCCCTTGAGCTCGGCGACGCCCGCCAGGCCGGAGCCGGAGACGGCCTGGTAGGTGGTGGCGACCAGCGCGGTCAGCCCGGCCTCCTCGTGCAGGGGGCGCAGGACCGGCATGGCGGCCATGGTGGTGCAGTTCGGGTTGGCGATGATGCCCTTGGGACGGTCCTTGACCGCGTGCGGGTTGACCTCGGAGACCACGAGCGGGACCTCGGGGTGGCCCCGCCAGGCGGAGGAGTTGTCGATCACCACGGCGCCCTGGGAGGCGACCTTCTCCGCGAGGGCCCGGGAGGTGGCGCCGCCGGCCGAGAACAGGACGATGTCCAGGCCGCTGTAGTCCGCCGTCGCGGCGTCCTCGACGGTGATGTCCCGGCCCTGCCACTCCAGGGTGGAGCCGGCCGACCGGGCGGAGGCGAACAGCCGCAGCTCGTCCACCGGGAACGCGCGCTCGGCGAGGATGCTGCGCATGACTCCGCCGACCTGACCGGTGGCTCCGACGATTCCGACCCTCACGGTGACTCCTTCTTACGATTGCCTGCTGCCATCATGCGGGCGACCCCACGAGGCTTGTCCAATCCATTGTCCGAGGGATGGACGGATGTGACGCGTCACACGCGAAGGGGCCGGTGCTCGCTCGTGGCGGGCACCGGCCCCTTCCCTAGCTCGTCACCGCCTTACGGGGTGACCTTCTCGATCTGCACGCTGGCGGTGCCGGCGGGGGTGCCGCGGCCGCTCAGCAGCTGGAGCTGGCCGAAGAACTGGCGGCCCTCCGGAGCGGCGGCGCCGACCAGCACGTTGGCCGAGACCGTCGCCGAGCCACCGCTGGCGAGGTTCACCGAGGTCGACTCGTCCGCCTGGACGGAGCCGAGGGCCGCGGAGAAGTACACGTCGCGGTAGTCGTACGTGGTGCTGCCGGCCGGGACCGCGTAGCCGATCACCTTGACGGTGTAGGTGCCGGCGGCCGGGTTCGTGAGGCTCACGGCCTCCTCGGAGTCGCCGTCCGCGGAGGAGCCGACCTTCACGCCGTCCTTGTAGACCTCGAGGTCGAGGTCGGCGCCGGCGTCCGAGGTGGAGCCGATGGCGACGTCGAGGCGGGACACGCCCGCGCCGATGGTGACCTCGGAGGTCTGCGTCTCACCGTTCGCGATGGTCGGCTTGGCGACCTTGGCCGAGCCGAGCGGGCCGCCCTTGAGCGTGCCGCCGGTGATGGCCGCGGCCTCGTTCTTGACCGTCCACTGGACCGGGGCCGGGGTGCCCTGCTTCACCTCGGGCAGGACCTTGACCGCCGGGTCGAAGGCCGCGCCGAGCAGCGTGACGTCCAGCTTGTACGGGTTGTCCAGCAGCGGCGACGTGCGCCGGGCCTCGACCTCGATCTCCCAGACGCCGGGCTGCGGGTTCGCGTACGAGCGCAGGTCGGGGCGGCAGGTGTTGGCCGGGTTGTCGTAGTTCGGGTAGCACATGGTCGTCGCGGTGTTCTCGACGGGCGTGCCGTACGGGTGGATCGAGATGAAGCGGGTCTGGCTGCCGGCCGCGAGGCCGCCGAGGGCGACCTCCAGGGCCTTGGCGCCCTGCGGGACCGTCACGAAGTACGAGGTGTGGCTGTTGCGCTGCACCGAGCCGGTCTGGGAGAAGGAGTACGACGGCTGCGTCAGCGGGGCCGAGACGACCACGGTCGACAGGATCTGCTTGTCGATGCCCTCGGTGGACTCGTCGTCCAGCTGCAGGATGGCGCTGTGCACGCCGGCCGACTTCGCGTTGGCCTCGATCTTGATGGTGACCGGCTTGTTCAGCGGCAGGGTGGCGTAGTCGTAGCCGCCGAGGATCTTGAACGTGCCGTCGTTGTGGCGCAGGCTCAGGTTGTGGCGGGTGCCGTACTTGACGCCCGAGGTGCGGGTGACCACGACGTTGTACGTCTTCTTCTGGCCGACCTTCAGGCCGCCCTCGCGGTCGTAGACGCCGGTGCCGAAGCCCGGGGTCTTCAGGAACTGGTCGAGCGCGGTGTCGACCGGCGCCTTCACCGTGTAGTCGTTGGCCTTGGCGCCGCGCTGGATGGACTCCCAGGCGCCGACGATGTCGATCAGGCCCGCGCCCTGGGCGTGCGCCGGGACGCCGTCGATCTTCTTGGCGGTGCTGGTGAGCGCGGTGCGCAGACCGGCCGGGTCCAGCTTGAGGCCCTGCTGCTTGGCGGCCGACAGCAGCAGCGCCGAGGCGCCGGCGACCTGCGGCGAGGACATCGAGGTGCCCTGGAGCATGCCGTAGCCGGCCGGCAGCTCGTAGCCGGCCTCCTTCACGGGGGCGCCGGGCAGCCAGGTCTGGATGGTGTTGATCGCCGCGCCGGGACCGGTGATGGTCGGCGTCATGCCGCCGTCCTCACGCGGACCGCGCGAGGAGAAGTTGAACATGTTGTACGGCGTGGTCACACCGGAGCCGTAGTTGGCGGCCCAGGTCTCCTTGGAGACCGCGGCACCCACGCTGATGACCTTGTCCGCGAGGCCGGGGTCGCCGATGGTGTTCAGGCCGGGGCCGGAGTTGCCCGCGGAGATCACCAGCTGGACGCCGTACTTGTCGATCAGGTTGGTGTAGAGCTCGGCGCGCGCGTTGTTGCCGTCGTTCAGCGCCGGCAGACCGCCGATGGACATGTTGACGATGTCCACGCCGCGGTTGACGACGAGGTCGATCATGCCCTCGGTCAGCGCGACGTTGGTGCAGCCGCCGCTCCAGGAGCAGGCGCGCGAGGAGACGATCTTCGCGCCGGGCGCGGCACCGTTCATCGCGCCGCCGAACAGGCTGTTGGCGGAGGTGATGCCGGCGACGTGCGTGCCGTGCTCGGACTCGATGATGCCGACGTTGACGAAGTCGGCCTTCTTGCCGACCCAGTCCCCGCCGTACGGGTCCATCGGGACGTCCTTGCGGATCTCGATCACGAACGGGATGCGCTCGGCGACCTGGGTCGCCGGGTTGTCCGTGCCGAAGTAGCCGATCTGGTAGCCGTCCTTGTACGGCTTCATCGGCTCGTTGTTGGTGAAGTCGCCGTCCTGGTCGGTGTCGACGCGGACGGTGCCGGCCGCCGGGTCGTACAGCAGGCCGAACTGGTCGGTCTTGTCGCCGTCGCGGTTGACGTCACCGGCCATGTCACCGTTGGCGGTGATCGACTCGCTGAAGCGGCTCCACTGGAACGAGCCCGCGGGCGCCTTCCAGGTACGGCCGCCGGCGGTGAACTCGGAGCCGCTGACCGGGGTCACCTGCGGACGCCAGGTGGCGTCGCTGTCGGTGATCGGGTCGGTGGCGGTCACCCAGTCGACGATCTTGCGCTCGCCGGTGGAGGTCGTCTGCAGGGCCGGGTGGCCCAGGTCGACGCCGGAGTCGAGGATGCCGATGGTCACCCCGCGGCCGTCGGCCTGCGGGTTGTTCTGCACGAACTCCACGGCGCCCGTCTCGAAGGACGGGTTGTAGGGGTTCTTCGCCGGGGTGTTCTTGTCCGGCGCCGCGTAGCTCTCGGCGGCCGTCTTCTTGACCGTCCCCGTCTCGCGGTCGGCGTCCGGCCGCGGGTCGGGCAGCTGGATCTCGTGGCGCAGGTCCATGCCGTGCACGGAGTCGAGCTTGGCGGCGGCCTTGAGGGCCCCCTCCGCCTTGTCGGTGGGCAGGGTCGCGCGGACGTAACCGAGGTCGTCGTACGTCTTGCCGACCGAGCCGCCCTGGACCTTGCCGAGCTGGTCGGCGACCTGCTTGGTCTGGCCGGGAGCGGTGGCCACCATCACGGTGACGGTCTTGTCGCCCTTGGCCTGCGCCTGCTGGAGCAGCTCGACGTCGGCCGAACCGAGCTTCTTGTCGGCGGACTTGACCGGTGCGGAGGAGCCGGGGTCGTCGGCGCCACCCGCCGCGAACGCGGGCACGGTGCCGGCTGCGACGAGCGCGGCGACCAGGCCCGCGGCCGCGGCGACGCGCGTGGCGCGTCGGGCCCCGGATATGGAGCTGGGGGATTCGAGGGTCATCAGCATCCCTGTGAGTGGAAGAAAGGGTCCGGATTTCGGTGCCGGATGACCGGTCAGCTTTGCGCAACGGACAAGTGTTTGGGGAGTGTTGTTATTGACCCGTACTCATCGTGGCGGTATCCCGCCACCGCGGGGTATGCGCCACACAGGCCGTACCGGGACAGAGCGGTACGACCTGATGGCGTCAGTGAGTTGATTTGTAGACTTTCCGACCCTCGCTCAGGGGCCCGCCGGCGACCGCGCGCCGCGGGGGTGTGACAACTTCGGGGCGTTCAGCGCTCGCGCGTGCGCGCGTAGTGGCGCGAGGCCTTCGCCCGGTTGCCGCAGACCGCCATCGAGCACCAGCGCCGGGTGCCGTTGCGCGAGGTGTCGAAGAAGTGCAGGACGCAGGTGGCGGAGGCGCAGGGGCGGATCCGGTCGGGCCCCGCGGCCAGTAGGTCCAGGTAGTTGCGCGCGGCCGTCCAGGCCGGGCCCCAGGCCGGGTCGGCGAACTCGGGCCGCTCGCCCTGCCCGTCGGCGTCCAGCGTGAGCCGGATGCGGCCGTGCTCCAGTACGCCGTCGACCAGGGCGCGGGCGGCGGCGTCGGCGGGGGCGTCGACCGCGCGGGCGATCGCCTCGCGGGCGGTCAGCAGGTGGATGAGGGTCGGGGCGTCCGCGCGGAAGCGCCGCTCCAGCCCGTTGGCGGCCAGCCAGATCGCGAGCCCTTCCAGCCGGGTCAGCCCGCAGGCGCCGGCGAAGAGGTCCTGCGGCTCGCCGTCGCGCATCCACCGGGTGTTGAGCAGGTCCAGCGCGACCGGCTCCCCGGTCAGGGGCCGCGGGTCCGTCCCGGTCATGTGGTGCCTCCGTCGTCGCTGCTAACCCCTCAAAGCCTACGTGACCGGTTGACGCCTTCGCGCCTAACCTCTAATCTCGATTTAGAAGGTTAGAGAGTTGTGAACGGCAAGGGGAAGGGAATCTTCATGACCACCGCCATCGGCACGCTCCGCACCGGGCACGTGGGGCTCAACGTCACCGAACTGGCCCGCTCCCTGGGCTTCTACCGCGAGGCCCTCGGCTTCGACCTCCTCGGCGAGGGCAAGGAGGAGGGCCGCAGGTACGCCTTCCTCGGCCGGGACGGCGAACTCGTCCTGACCCTGTGGGAGCAGGCCGAGGGCGCCTACGCCCCGGCCACCGCGGGCCTGCACCACCTGGCGTTCTCCGCCGGCACCATCGAGGAGGTCCGGGCCTACGAGGAGCGGCTGCGCGCGCTCGGCGTCGACTTCGCCTACGAGGGCGTGGTCGCCCACGGCGAGGGCGCCGCCTCAGGCGGCATCTTCTTCCACGACCCGGACGGCACCCGCCTGGAGATCTCCGTCCCGACCGGCGCCGAGGGTGCTCCCGCTCCCACGACCGGCGCTCCGACCTGCGGGTTCTTCTAATGACCCGCGCCTATCACCAGGGCTCGCGGGCCGTCCAGGACCAGGTCGGCGTACGGGAGCTCGCCGACCACGTCGGACGCTCCATCACCCCCGTGATCAAGGACGTCGCCGCGGACTTCCTGGCGCGGCAGCCCTTCCTGGTCGTGGGCGCGGCCGACGCGGCGGGCCGGATGTGGGCGTCAGTCCTCACCGGTCCGCCCGGCTTCCTGCGGGCGCGCGGGACGGGGACGCTGGCCGTCGCCGGCGGGCTCCCGGCCGGCGACCCGCTCACCGGGGCCCTGGCCACCGACGGCACCGCGGTCGGCACGATCGCCCTCGACCCGCGCACCCGCCGGCGCATGCGCCTGAACGGCACGCTCACGGCGGCGCCGGGCGGCGGCGGTTTCACCGTCGACGCAGAGCAGGTATTCGCCAACTGCCCGAAGTACCTCCAAAAACGGCAGCCGCTGAAGCTGGAACCGCAGGGACCGGGCGTGGTGCGCCAGGGGGACGCGCTCACCGCCGCGCAGCAGCGGGCCGTCCGCGCCGCCGACACGTTCTTCGTGGCCACCACCGCAGCCGACGGGGTCGACGCCAGCCATCGCGGCGGCAACCCGGGCTTCGTCCAGGTGCGCGGCGCACACGAACTGGCCTGGCCGGACTACGCGGGCAACAGCATGTTCCTGACCCTGGGCAACCTCGCCGCCGACCCGCGGGCCGGGCTGCTGTTCCCGCACTGGGAGACCGGCGCGCAGCTCCAGCTCACCGGCCGGGCCCGCACCGAGTTCGCGCCGGACGGCGCGCGCACCGTGGTGTTCACCGTCGAGTCCGTCGTCGAGAGCCTCCCCGCGGGCCGGCTCCTGTGGAGCACCCCGGAGTACTCTCCGGCCAACCCTCACCTCGGCAGCACCACGAGGTAGCCGGCCGGCTCCCGGTCGCCGGCCGCCGTCAGCGCGGTCCGCACCACCGCGGCCTGCTGCTCGGCGTGGTCGCGCAGCTTGCGGGGGGTGATGTGCAGCACGGTCACCCCGAGCTGCTCCAGCGCCTCCCGCTTGCGCACGGCCTGCGACCACTGCTCGTCCTCGCCCTGCCGGGGCGCCCGGGTGTCGATCTCCACCGCCACCGCGTGGTCGGGCCAGTAGGCGTCCACCGAGCCCAGGTGCGGGCCGCCGGGCACCCGCAGGTCGACGTTCCACACCGGGTCCGGCAGCCGGTACGTACGCACCAGCTGGTAGAGCCGGTCCTCGGCGATGGCCCGCCCCTCGGCGAGCAGCGACTCCACGGCGTCGACCACGTGCGGCCGGTTCAGCAGCCGCGCCACGGTCAACTCCCGCACGACCGCCCCCGGCTCGCAGTGCCCGGCCCGGACCGCCTCGCTCAGCAGCCGGCGCACCGTGCCCGCGTCGCCGAGCTGGGCCACCGCGTCGGCGACGGCCCGGGCCACCGGCGCGACCGGCAGCCCGGTCACCTCGGTCGACCGCGGCGGGTGCGGGGTGCGCACCAGCCGGGCGCAGCCGGCCGAGCGCAGCCGGCGGGTGCTGGGCACCAGGACGTCGATGTGCTGGAGCGCCAGCAGCGGGGGCGCGGAGCGGAAGCCGTACAGGGCGAGGGCCGCGAGCCCGGTGATCATGACCTCGCCGCCGCGCCGGCCGGCGTAGAGCAGCACCGCGTGCAGCCGCTCCTCGCTGGTGGCCGGGCCGGAGTGGAGCAGGAACACACCGGGCAGGATCTGCTGCCAGGGCCGCTCCGCGGCCTCGGCGGCGCTCACCCCGTGCTCGCGCAGCTGGGCGAGGGTCATCACCCGGGGGCGGGTGCGGTCGGCGAGGTGGCGGAGGGGGAGGGGGGTGTTGTGGTTCATGCGGCTGGGATTCCCGCCGCCGCCCGGCCCCCTAACCGCTGTTACAGGCCCGTCGAAGAATCGGGACAACTCCGCACTAAAGTACTGCCGTTCGACTGCCGATGGGGCGCCCGCCCCATCGGCAGTCACGCAGGTCAGCCCGCCGCGGCGTCGCAGTCCTGGGCGCGCAGCGCCCGGGCGAGGTCGTCACGGGACTCCAGCACCAGCCGGCGCAGCGCCGGGGCGGCGTCCTCGTGGGCCGCCAGCCAGGCGTCGGTGGCCGCCAGCGTGGTCCGGTCGTCCTGCAGGGCCGGGAACAGCCCGCGCACCACGTCCATGCCGATCTGGATGGAGCGCTCGGCCCAGATCCGCTCGATCACCTCGAAGTAGCGGTCGGTGTACGGCGACAGCAGGGCCCGCTGCGACGGCTGCTGCATGCCCGAGATCGTCGCCTCGACCAGCGCGTTCGACAGCGCGTCCGACTCCACGACCGCCGCCCACGCCTGGTCCTTGACCGCCGCCGAGGGCCGGGCCGCCAGGCAGCGCACCTGGTGGCGCTTGCCCGAGGCCGTGTCGTCGCGCGACAGTTCGGCCGCGAGCACGCCCTCGTCCGCGACGCCGTGGGTGGCCAGCGGCAGCAGGAAGTCCCAGCGCAGCTCCTGGTCCACCTCCAGCCCGTCGATCCGGGCCGAACCCTCCAGCAGCCCCTGGAGCAGCTGGAAGTCACCCTCCGAGGAGGCGCTCGCGGCGAAGAACCGGGCCCAGGTCAGCTGGTGCTCCGAGCCCGGCTCGGCCAGCCGCAGCTCGTGCAGCGCGCCGGCCGCCAGCTCCCGGGCCCCCTGCTCCCGCCAGGCGGGCGCGGCGTAGTGCGTGACGGCGCCCAGTGCCTGCGCGTGCAGCATCTGCAGCACGCCGACGTCCGACTCGCGGCCCGCGAAGGCCAGCACCAGCGACAGGAAGTCCCGGGCCGGCATCAGCCCGTCCCGCGTCAGGTTCCACAGCGCCGACCAGCACAGCGCCCGCGCCAGCGGGTCGCTCACGTCGCCGAGGTGGCGGCGCAGCGTGGCCAGCGAACCCTCGTCGAAGCGGATCTTGCAGTAGGTCAGGTCGTCGTCGTTGACCAGGACGAGGTCCGGCCGCTCCATGCCGGTCAGCTCGCCGACCACCGTCCGCTCGCCGGACACGTCCGCCTCGGCGCGGGCGTAGCGGACGACCGCGCCGGTGGACTCCAGCCGGTACAGGCCGACCGCCACCCGGTGCGGGCGCAGCTCGTCGCCCTCCTGGAGCACCGCCAGCTCCGTGATCCGGCCGGCCGCGTCGTACGTCACCGCCGGGGTGAGCGCGTTCACGCCGGAGGTCTGCAGCCACGACCGCGACCAGGCGGCCATGTCCCGCCCGGACACCTCGCCGAGCACCGCCAGCAGGTCGTCCAGCGTGGTGTTGCCGTAGGCGTTCGCCTTGAAGTAGCGCCGCGCGCCTTCCAGGAACGCCTCCCGCCCGACGTACGCCACCAGCTGCTTGAGCACCGCCGCGCCCTTGGCGTAGGTGATGCCGTCGAAGTTGAGCTTGGCGTCCTCCAGGTCGCGGATGTCGGCCGTGATCGGGTGCGTCGAGGGCAGCTGGTCGGCCCGGTACGCCCATGCCTTGCGGTTGTTGGCGAAGGTGACCCAGGCCTGGTCGAAGCGGGTCGCCTCGACCTGCGAGAAGGTGCCCATGAAGTCGGCGAAGGACTCCTTCAGCCACAGGTCGTCCCACCACTTCATGGTGACCAGGTCGCCGAACCACATGTGGGCCATCTCGTGCAGGATCGTGTTGCAGCGCCGCTCGTAGGCCGCCCGCGTGACCTTCCCGCGGAAGATGTACTCCTCGCGGAAGGTCACCATCCCCGGGTTCTCCATGGCGCCCAGGTTGTACTCCGGCACGAAGGCCTGGTCGTACTTGCCGAACGGGTACGGGTAGTCGAAGTGCTCGTGGAAGAAGTCGAAGCCCTGCTTGGTGACCAGGAAGACGTCCTCGGCGTCGAAGTGCTTGGCCAGGCCCTTGCGGCACATCGCGCCGAGCGGGATCGTCAGGTCCCCGCGCGTGTAGGTGTCCGTGACGTAGTGGTACGGACCGGCCACCACGCAGGTGATGTACGTCGAGATGGGCGCGGTCTCGGCGAACCGCCACACCCCGCCCTCGCGGGACTCCTCGGCGCCGTTGCTCCACACCTGCCAGCCCTCGGGTGCGGTCACCTCGAAGCGGTGCGGGGCCTTGAGGTCGGGCTGCTCGAAGGTGGCGTAGACCCGGCGGGCGTCGGCCGGCTCGTACTGGGTGTAGAGGTAGACCTCGCCGTCCTCGGGGTCCACGAACCGGTGCATGCCCTCGCCGGTGCGGCTGTAGGCGCAGTTCGCGTCGACGACCAGGACGTTGTCGGAGTCGAGGTCCGGGAGCGCGATCCGCGCGCCGTCGAAGACCTCGGCCGGGTCCAGCGGGCGCCCGTTGAGGGTGACCGCGTTGACCGAGGGCGCGATCAGGTCGGCGAAGCTGGCGGCGCCGGGAACCGCGGAGCGGAAGCGGATCGTGGTCACCGAGCGGAAGGTGCGCGGCTTTTCGGCCGGATCGTTCTCGTCCACCGCGGACCTCAGGTCGAGGGCCACCTCGTACCTGTCGACGGACAGCAGCTCGGCCCGCTCGCGGGCCTCGTCACGGGACAGATTCTCTCCGGGCACCGGCACTCCTTCGTGCGTATCGCTCACCTTCGGTCGCATCCTCCCACGGGGAATGCGCCGGACCGGCTGCCGGTTGGCGCATCTGAACACGACCCGTGACGCCCTTTGCTGCGAGGAGAGCCATGTCCGACACCCAGGTGCGCGAGAAGACCCCGGTCGACTTCTGGTTCGACCCGCTGTGCCCGTGGGCCTGGATGACGTCCCGCTGGATGCTGGAGGTCGAGAAGGTCCGTGACGTCGAGGTGCGCTGGCACGTGATGAGCCTCGCGGTCCTCAACGAGGACAAGCTGGACGAACTGCCCGAGGCCTACCGCTGGCTGACCGGCCCCAAGGGCTTCGCGCCGGTCCGCGTGGTCGTGGCCGCCCAGCAGAAGCACGGCGACGAGGCCGTCGGCAAGCTCTACACGGCGCTCGGCACCCGCTTCCACAACAACGGCGAGGGACCGACCCGCGAGGCGATCGCCGGCGCGCTGGCCGACGCCGGACTGCCGGCCGAGCTGATCGACTACGCCGACTCCGAGGAGTACGACGAGGTCCTGCGCGCCTCCCACGCCGACGGCATAGAGCGGGTCGGCCAGGAGGTCGGCACCCCGGTCATCTCGGTGCCCGGCGCGGACGGCGCCGAGGTGGCCTTCTTCGGACCGGTCGTCACGCCCACCCCGCGCGGTGAGGACGCGGCCCGGCTGTGGGACGGCACCCTGCTGGTCGCCTCCACCCCCGGCTTCTACGAGATCAAGCGCACGCGGACGGCGGCGCCCAGCTTCGAGTAGGCCGGGCGGCCGGACGACGGAAGGCCCTCGCGACGCACGTCGTCGCGGGGGCCTTCCGTTCCCCATGTCCGCACGTGAAGGGTGAGAAGACGATCACGAGGCGGACGGCCGGAGTGCTGATCAGCCCTTGGCCGGGATCAGCAGCGGGGTGTTGGCCTTGGCGTCGGCGTAGCGCCGGGCGACGTCCTGCCAGTTGACGACGTTCCACATCGCCTCGATGAAGTCCACCTTCTGGTTCTTGTACTGCAGG
This sequence comes from Streptomyces antimicrobicus, assembly GCF_020532625.1. Classification (GTDB taxonomy): domain Bacteria; phylum Actinomycetota; class Actinomycetes; order Streptomycetales; family Streptomycetaceae; genus Streptomyces; species Streptomyces antimicrobicus. The sequence continues at coordinate 31,048 of NZ_JAJAUY010000017.1, forward strand.
TAGAAGGCGTGCTCCCAGGCGTCGAAGACCAGGATCGGCACCGAGGCCTGGCCGACGTTGCCCTGGTGGTCGTAGACCTGCTCGACGATCAGCCGGCCGCTGAGCGGCTCGTACGCCAGCACGCCCCAGCCGGAGCCCTGGGTGGCCGACGAGGCGAAGGTGAGCTGCTTCTTGAACGCGGCGAAGGAGCCGAAGGACTCGGTGATGGCGTCCGCGAGCTCGCCCACGCCGTCGGCCGCGGTCGGCTCGCCGCCGCCCTCGCCCGTCTTGGGGCTGGCCATGTTGTGCCAGTAGATGCTGTGCAGGATGTGGCCCGAGAGGTGGAACGCCAGGTTCTTCTCCAGGCCGTTCAGCGCCGCCCAGTTCTCCTTGTCGCGGGCTTCCTGAAGCTGCTCCAGCGTGTCGTTGGCGCCCTTGACGTAGGCCGCGTGGTGCTTGTCGTGGTGCAGCTCGATGATCTGCGGGTTGATCACCGGCTCAAGAGCCGAGTACTCGTACGGAAGCTCCGGGAGCGTGTAGATGGGCATGCGTGTAAACCGGTCCCCTCAGCGTGCCAACTGCTATTGCAATCAATGCGCAACTGCACGCTAGCAGCATCTATTCCGGCTCACACGTCAGGGTCACCTCAGTGCGCGTGCCCGACGCTGGAGCAGGTACCCGGTGGCGGCGAGGAAGAGGGCCAGCCCGCCCGTGAAGAGCACCTGGCTGCGCGTGCCGGGGTCCCGGACCATCAGCCCCAGCACGCCCACCACCGCGGCCAGCGCCACCCAGGTCAGGTAGGGGAAGCCCCACATCCGCACGACGAGCTTCTGCGGCGCCTCCCGCTCCAGCCGGCGGCGCAGCACGTACTGCGAGACGGCGACGAAGCCCCAGACGACGAGGATGACCCCGCCGACCATGTTCAGCAGCCAGGTGAAGAGCGTGTCCGGGTACCAGTACGACAGCAGCACGGTGACGAAGCCGAAGCCGCAGGAGGCGAGCACGGCCCGCCGCGGCACCCGGCCGGAGACCTTCCCCAGCGCCCTGGGGCCCTGGCCGCGGGCGACCAGGGAGTAGGCCATGCGCGAGGAGCCGTAGATGTTGGCGTTCATCGCCGACAGCAGGGCGATCAGGACGACCACGTCCATCGTCCGCCCGGCGCCGGGGATGCCCAGCTGGTCCAGCGCGGCGGCGTACGGGGCCTTCGCCGTGGCCTCGGAGCTCCACGGCACCAGGGTGACGATGAGCAGCATCGAGCCGACGTAGACGACCGCGATGCGCCACATGGTGGTGCGCACGGCCTTGGCCACCCCGCGGACCGGGTCCTCGGACTCGGCGGCCGCGATGGTCACCGTCTCCAGTCCGCCGTACGCGACGACGGAGGCGAGCAGGCCCACCAGCAGCCCCTCGACGCCGTGCGGCAGGAAGCCGCCCTCGTGCAGCAGGTGGGTCGCGCCGGGGGAGTCGGTGCCGGGCAGCACGCCGAGGACCGCCAGCGTGCCCAGGACGAGGAAGAGGCCGATCGCGCCGATCTTCAGGGCGGCGAACCAGAACTCGAACTCGCCGAAGTGGGAGACCGCCGCCAGGTTGGAGCCGCAGAAGACGGCCATGAACACCAGCACCCACAGCCAGTCGGGGGTGCCGGGGAACCAGCCGGTCATGACGGCCGCCGCGCCGATGGCCTCGATGGCCACGCCCACGCACAGCAGCACCCAGAACATCCAGCCGACCGTGAAGCCGGCCCACGGGCCGACGGCCCGCTCGGCGTGCACGGAGAAGGAGCCGGAGGCGGGGTGGGCGGCGGACATCTCGCCGAGCATCCGCATCACGCACATCACGAGCAGTCCCGACGCCGCGTAGGCGAGGACGATCGAGGGTCCGGCGGCGGCGATGCCGGCCCCGGAGCCCACGAAGAGGCCCGCACCGATGACCCCGCCGAGGGCGATCATCGACAGGTGGCGCTGCTTGAGTCCGGTGGACAGCGGCGATCCGCCGGCCGGCGGCGCGGCCTGCTCGGCAGGAATGAGGGTGCTTCGACGCATGGGGTGGTGCCTGTCCGGTGTGCGGGGGGACGGGGTGAGTGCCCCAGTCTGGCCACTGTCCGCTCGGCGGACGTCGAGCGTCCGATATCCGGACGCCCGGATCACCGCACGTGATCATTCCCGTACGCCGGAGGGAACGCCGAAGGCCCCCGTGCGCCAGCACAGGGGCCTTCGCCGCCGCACCGGCGGGACGTCGGAGCCGGCGGGCCCGGAGGGAGCTCAGGCCCGGCGGGTCCGCAGCTCGCGCAGGCCCGCCACGGCGAGCACCACCGCCGCGGCCCCGCCCGACCACAGCACCTGCGGCCGGGCCGAGTCGTCGGCCAGCATCAGCACCAGCACCGCCGCCATGCCGGCCAGCGCCGCCCACGTCAGGTACGGGAACGCCCACATCCGCAACGTCAGCCGCTCCGGCACCTCCCGCTCCAGCCGGCGGCGCAGCAGCAGCTGCGAGACCGCGATCAGAGCCCACACGAACAGCAGCACCGCGCCGACCGCGTTCAGCATGTAGAGGAAGATCGTCTTCGGCCACAGCAGGTTCAGCACCACCGAGACGAACCCGAACGCCACCGACGCGACCACCGCGCGCCGCGGCACCCCGCCCGCCGACACCTTCAGCAGCGCCGCCGGGGCCTCCCCCCGCTCGGCGAGCGAGAAGACCATGCGCGAGGAGCCGTAGAGATTGGCGTTCAGGGCCGACAGCAGCGCCACGAACACCACGATGTTCATGATCTGGCCCGCGCCGGGGATGCCGATGGAGTCCAGCACCGCGACGTACGGGCTCTCGCCCGGCTTCATCGCCGTCCACGGCAGCAGGGTGACGATCACCAGCATGGAGCCGATGTAGAAGAAGAGGATGCGCCACACCGCGCTGCGCACCGCCCGCGCGACCGAACGGGCCGGGTCGTCGGACTCGGCCGCCGCGATGGTGACGACCTCCAGACCGCCGAACGCGAACACCACCGCGAGCACCCCGGAGACCACCCCGGACCAGCCGTGGGGCAGGAAGCCCCCCTGTCCGGTCAGGTTGGCCAGGCCCACCGGCTCGGTGTCGGGCAGCAGCCCGAAGATCGCCAGCGTCGACAGCACCAGGAAGAGCACGATCGCGCCGACCTTGAGCGCGGCGAACCAGAACTCGAACTCGCCGAAGTTGCGCACCGCGGCCAGGTTGCTGGCGGTGAACACCAGCATGAAGACCAGCACCCAGGCCCACTGCGGCACGTCCGGCAGCCAGCCGTGGGCGATGTTCGCCGCTCCCGTCGCCTCCACCGCGAGGACCACCACGAGCAGGAACCAGTACAGCCAGCCCACCGAGAACCCGGCCCAGCGCCCCATGGCCCGCTCGGCGTGCACGGAGAACGACCCGGAGGCGGGCAGCGCGGCGGACATCTCGCCGAGCATGCGCATCACCAGCATCGCGAGGGCGCCGGCGAGCAGATAGGAGACGACGATGCCCGGACCGGCGACGGAGATGCCGGCGCCGGAGCCGACGAAGAGGCCGGCGCCGATGACGCCGCCGAGCCCCAGCATGGTCAGGTGGCGCTGCTTGAGACCGTGGCCGAGCGGTTCCTCGGCGACGTCCGGCAGGGGTGCTTGTGACATCCCGACAGTGTCCCCGAGCGGGGAGCAGCCGTGCAAAACGGATGCAGGGCAACCAATGGGCCGCGTGATACGCATCACTTCGGGCGTTCCCCCTCGGGCTGGACGGCCGATCTTTGTCCACTCCCCACCAACGCGGGGAGCCTTGCTTTGTGCTTGCGTGACGGTGGGACCGCGCCGGGCCCGGGGCTAACGTCACGGTGTCCGTCCACCCACCGTCCCTGGGAGCCCCGATGAGCACCGCCTCCGTCCCGTCCGCCGCCCTCCGGCCCGGCACCGTCCTCGCCGACCTGATCCCCGCGAGCCGGGCCCGCGACATCGCCCTCGTGGTCGGCGGCGCCGTGCTGACGGGCCTGGCCGCGCAGATCTCCGTGCCGGTCCCCGGCTCGCCCGTCCCGGTCACCGGCCAGACCTTCGCCGCGCTGCTCGTCGGCACCGCCTTCGGCGCCCGCCGCGGGTTCCTCGCCCTGGCGCTGTACGCCCTCGCCGGCGCGGCGGGCGTGCCCTGGTTCGCGGGCGGCACCTCCGGCGCGTCCGGAGCCTCGTTCGGCTACGTGCTCGGCATGCTGCTCGCCGCCACCGTCGTGGGCGCCCTGGCCCGGCGCGGCGCCGACCGCTCCGTGCTGCGCACCGGCGCCACCATGGCGCTGGGCTCGGCGATCATCTACGCCGTCGGCGTGCCGTACCTGATGGCGGCCACCGGCATGTCGCTGGCCGCGGCCGTCGCCGCCGGCCTGACCCCGTTCCTGATCGGCGACGCGGTCAAGGCCCTCCTCGCCATGGGCGCCCTGCCCGCGGCCTGGGAGCTGGCCGGCCGCCGCGGCTGAGCCGCGCGGCTCCACCCCGACGACGACGAAGAGCCCGGCCCGCCGTGACGGCGGACCGGGCTCTTCGCGTGGTGCGGGGGGTCCGGGGATCCGGAGCCGCCCGAAGGGGTTACGCCTTCGGCGCGCGCTTGCGGCGGAAGTCCAGGACCACGCCGACGGCGACGACCACGAGGGCGACCAGCGTGGACAGGGTGACCACCTCGCGGTTGGCGTCGTCCACGAACATGTAGCCGATCACGAACATGATCAGGCCGGCGGTGGCCCAGGTCAGCCACGGGAACAGCCACATCTTCACGGTCAGCTTCTCCGGGTCCTCGCGGAGCAGGATGCCGCGCATCTTCAGCTGGGTGAAGCAGATCACCAGCCACACGAAGAGGGCGATGGCGCCGGAGGAGTTCAGCAGGAAGTTGAAGACCGTGTCCTTGAAGGCGTAGTTGAAGTACACGGCGACGAAGCCGAAGACCGTGGAGCCCAGGATCGCGGCGACCGGCACGCCCTTGGCGTTGACCTTGGCGAACGACTTCGGCGCGTCACCGCGCTCGCCGAGCGAGAAGGCCATGCGGGAGGCGGTGTACAGGCCCGAGTTCAGGCAGGACAGCACGGCGGTCAGGACGATGACCTCCATGATCGTGCCGGCGTGCGCGATGCCGATCGAGTCCAGGGCGGCGACGTACGAGCCCTTCTCGGTGATCGACTTGTCGTTCCACGGGAGCAGGGTCAGCACGACGAAGATCGAGCCGAGGTAGAAGACGCCGATCCGCCAGATGACGGAGTTGGTGGCCTGGGTGACGGCCTTGCGCGGGTTCTCCGACTCGCCGGCGGCCAGCGTCACGATCTCGGAGCCCATGAAGGAGAAGACGACCATCAGCACACCGGTCAGGACGGCGCCGTACCCGTTGGGGAAGAAGCCGCCGGTGTCGGTCAGGTGCGCGAAGCCCGCGCCCGGGTTGTCCGAGCCCGGCAGCACGCCGAAGACGGCCAGCATGCCGATCACCACGAAGGCGCCGATGGCGACGACCTTGATGCCGGCGAACCAGAACTCGAACTCGCCGTAGGAGGCGACCGAGCCGAGGTTGGTGGCGGTCAGGACGGCCATCACGATCAGGGCCCAGGCCCACTGCGGGACGGCCGGGATCCAGCCCTCCAGGATGGCGGCACCGGCGGTCGCCTCCACGGCGAGCACGACGACCCAGAAGAACCAGTAGAGCCAGCCGATGGAGAAGCCGGCCCAGCGGCCGAGCGCGCGGTCGGCGTAGGCGGAGAAGGAGCCCGAGTTCGGGCTGGCGGCCGCCATCTCGCCGAGCATGCGCATCACGAAGACGACCATGGCGCCGACGAGCGCGTAGGAGATCAGGATCGCGGGGCCGGCCTTGGCGATACCGCCGCCGGAGCCGACGAACAGGCCGGCGCCGATGACGCCGCCGATGGCGATCATGGACAGGTGGCGGTTCTTGAGACCGGCCTTCAGACCGTCGGAAGACTCAGGGGTGCCGGGTTCGCCGGTCGGACCGCCTGCCTTCTGAAGGGTCGTCGTGGAGCTCATGGACGGATCCTTAGGTTCTCGGGTTGCGAGCTCCGGAAGTAAAACCCGCGTTAACGCCGGACGGAAGACCTGAATCCGGATCGTTGCCGTAGTGCGAACGTCCGGGACGTTGGTCCCGGATCCGGCATCCGCGCCTGAACTGGGCACTTTGGGATTACTTGAGCTTTGCCGGTGGCGGGGGAGTGACCTACGCGACACCCCGCGCCGGGTGGCCCGGCCCCTCGTGCCACACTCGTTCCATGCGCGTCTACCTCGGATCCGACCACGCCGGCTTTGAGCTCAAGAACCACCTCGTGGACTGGCTCAAGAACAACGGCCACGAGCCCGTCGACTGCGGGCCCCACATCTACGACGCCGTCGACGACTACCCCCCGTTCTGCCTGCGCGCCGCGGAGAAGACCGCCGCGGACGAGGGCAGCCTCGGCATCGTGATCGGCGGCTCCGGCAACGGCGAGCAGATCGCCGCCAACAAGGTCAAGGGCGTGCGCGCCATCCTGGCCTGGAGCGTCGAGACCGCCAAGCTCGGCCGTGAGCACAACAACGCCAACGTGATCTCCGTCGGCGGCCGGATGCACACCCAGGACGAGGCCACCTCCTTCGTCGAGGCCTTCCTCGCCACCCCGTACTCGGACGAGGAGCGCCACACCCGCCGCATCGACATGCTCTCCGCCTACGAGCGGACCGGTGAGCTGCCCCCGATCCCGGCCCACCACCCGCAGCAGGACTGACCCGCCCCGGACCGGTACGCGCGAGTACCGGGTCCGCCGTACGTACAGGAGCAGTGCCGTGCCCGAGGGGCATACGATCCACCGGCTCGCCCAGGACCACACCGAACGGTTCGCCGACCGGACGGTCCGGGTGAGCAGCCCCCAGGGGCGGTTCGCCGAGAGCGCGGCACTGCTCGACGGCCGTGAGCTGGCCTCGGCCGAGGCCCACGGCAAGCACCTCTTCCTCCAGCTGGGCGGCGACTGGATCCACATCCACCTCGGCCTCTTCGGCAGGTACGGCTTCGCCCCCGCGCCCGCCCCGCCGGCCACCGGCACCGTCCGGCTGCGCCTGCTCAACGAGGACCACTACGCCGACCTGCGCGGGCCCACCGCGTGCGAGCTGATCACGGACGGCGAGAAGAAGGCGGTACACGACCGGCTCGGCCCCGACCCGCTGCGCCCCGACGGCGACCCGGACCGGGCCTGGGCGAAGATCTCCCGCTCCCGCACCACCGTCGCGGCCCTGCTGATGGACCAGAAGGTCGTCGCGGGCGTCGGCAACGTCTACCGCGCCGAGGTCCTCTTCCGGCACGGCATCGACCCCTACCGGCCGGGCAAGGACCTCACCCGCGCCGAGTGGGACGCGATGTGGCAGGACCTGGTGGAGCTGATGCGCGAGGGTGTCCGGCACAACCGGATCGACACCGTCCGCCCCGAGCACACCCCCGAGGCCATGGGCCGCCCGCCGCGCGTGGACGACCACGGCGGCGAGGTGTACGTCTACCGCCGCGCCACCATGGCCTGCCACGTCTGCGCGAGCGAGATCCGCACCGCGGACCTCGCCGCCCGCAACCTCTTCTGGTGCCCGGGCTGCCAGACGCGCTGACGCGCCGACGCTCGTGCCCCCCGCGCGGCGACGCGGCGGGCGGGCGCCGGACCGGGCCGGGCCGCCGGCTAGAAGCGGTGCGGCAGCCAGGGCGCGAGCTCGCCCCGGAACGCCCGCGAGACCTCGGTCAGCGCCCCCGCGCGCAGCTCGGTCACCCGCCCCGAACCCGCCAGCGAGGCCAGCGTCGTCCCGCCCAGGTACGCCGCGCCCAGCTCCCGCACCGACAGCGCGACGTCGGCCGGCTCCCGGCTCGGCTCGCACACGACCTCGCCCCGGCCGTCGGCGGCGAGCCGCCAGCGGCCCTCGTTCCACGGGCAGAAGGGGTCGCTGACGTCGAGGACCACGTCCACCGGCGAGTCGTACGCCCGCGCCCGCAGCGCCGCCGGCAGGTCCACCAGCCGCAGGTGCAGCGCGTCCTTGGCGCGTGCCCGGACCCGCCGCGCGTCGCTGACCAGGTGCAGCAGCGGGTCGTCCACCGGCCGCCCGTACGCCTGCACGGACGACACCAGGTCGGTCCCGCAGACGTAGCGCCACAGCGCCGCGTACGCCGCCGGGTCCAGCGCGTCCAGGTCCTGCACCTCGACCTGGCCGGCGGGGGAGCCCTGCTCCCACCGGGGCCGGATCCGGTAGCGCGCGTACCCGCGCAGCCCCCCGCCCGCGCCCTCGGCGAGCACGCACAGCAGGGCCGAACGCCCGCTGCGGTCGCCCGGCGGGTCCAGCACGGGCAGCCGCTCCCAGCCCGGCTGCCGGGCGGTCATGCCCGGCCGGGCCGGCACCAGCTCGGCGTAGACCTTCTCGCAGGCGGCCAGCGACTGCTCGGGGTCCGCCAGGCGCAGCCGCACCTCGTCCGTCCCCGGCGGGACCTCCAGCCGTACCCGGGCGGTGTCGACGTCCACCGAGAGGCCGTGGCTGGCGATGCCGTAGCCGAAGCGCCCGTAGATCCCCGGCTCCGAGGCCGTCAGCACGGCGATCGGCTCGTCACCGGCCCGGACGTCGTCCAGTTGACGGCGCATCAGCGACGTCAGCAGCCCGCGGCGGCGGTGCGTCGGCGCCACCCCCACGCACGTCACGCCCGCGGCCGGGACCAGGGGCCCGCCCGGCACCGTGAGCCGGAAGCTGAACGCGGCGGCGGACGCCGTGCAGGCCGGGCCGTCCCAGACGCCGAGCGCGCGCTCCGGTTCGATCAGCGCGCGCCACAGCTCCCGTTCCTCCGGCGACTCCGCCTGGCCGCCGAACGCGAGCTCCAGATGGCTGTACCAGGCATCCCACTCATCGGGCCGCAAAACGCGCATCTCATTCGCCATGGCGTCATCCCTACCAGGAGGCCCCGTATCCGGTCGATCGGATTTCGGGCCTCGGGCAGGGGGTACCCCTGCGCACGCACAGCCAGGATGGATAGGGTCCCGAAGCAATGGCCGGAGCACGCAGCGCGCAGACCCTCATGGCCCGGATGCGCAAGACCTCGCTCCGGGTCCGCACCGCCCTGCGCAAGTCCGCCGTGGACTACTTCCGCGGCGACGCCTCGGACTGGGTCGCCTTCGCCGGCCTGTTCCTGGCGGTCCCCACCATCACCTGCGGCACGCTGATGCTGCCGGTGTGGTTCTCGCCGTCCGCGCTGGTCCTGCCGATCGTCGCGGGCGGGCTCCTGCTGCGCCCCGCGAGCCTGCTCGCGCTGTACGCGGCCTCCGCCACCGCGCTGATCGTCGAGGCGCTCGTCCTCGGCCCGTACACCGAAGGGCCCGCCCGGGTCACCCCGGGCACCGTCCTCGTCGTCGCCGCCTGCGGGTTCTTCGGCCTGGTCATCGCCCAGTTCCGCAGCCGCGTCGGCGTGCCCTGGCGGCGCGGCGGCACCATGCTCTTCGACCTGCGCGAACGCATCCGGGTGCAGAGCAAGCTGCCGGCCCTGCCACCCGGCTGGCACCGCGAGATGGCGCTGCGCCCGGCCGGCGGCCAGTCCTTCTCCGGCGACTTCGTGGTCGCCGCCCGCACCGGGGGCGGGCGCACCCTGGAGGTCGTCCTCACCGACGTCTCCGGCAAGGGCATGGACGCCGGCTCCCGCGCCCTGCTCCTGTCGGGCGCCTTCGGCGGCCTGCTCGGCTCCCTCCCGCCGCACGACTTCCTGCCGGCCGCCAACGGCTACCTGCTGCGCCAGGACTGGGACGAGGGCTTCGCCACCTCCGTCCACCTCGTCCTCGACCTGGAGACCGGCGACTACGAGCTCCTCTCCGCCGGCCACCTGCCCGCCCTCCAGCTGTGCGCGGGCACCGGCCGCTGGCACGAGAAGTCCGGCGAGGGCCCCCTCCTGGGCGTCTACGACGGCGCCACCTTCGAACCGGCCAAGGGCAACCTCCGCCCCGGCGACGTCCTGATGCTCTTCACCGACGGCCTCGTCGAAACCGCCGACCGCGACATCAGCGAGGGCATCGACCGCCTGACGGGCGAGGCCGACCGCTACGTCTCGGCAGGCTGGGAGGGCGCGGCCTGGCACCTGATCGAAAAGGTCGCCAAGGACGTCAACGACGACCGCGCCCTGCTGCTGATCCGCCGCTCGACCTGATCGGCCGCCCGGGCCGATCCGCGCCCGGGCCGATCCGTCGCCCGGGCCGGCCGAGCGGCGTCCGGCCGACCGGCGTTCGGCCGGCCGGCGCACCGGCCGGTGCGCGGCCCCGGGTGCGCGGCTGTCGGTGTCCCCTGGCACTCTCGTGGGGCACGTAATCGAACCAATCATGTGGGGGGACCCATGACCGTGAACCGCAAGCCCCGTGCCCGTACGGCGCTGCGCGGCGGCATCGTCGCCGCCGCGCTGGCGGCCGGCGTCCTGGCCGCACCGGCGGCCGCGCACGCAGCCGTCGAGCCGGGCCACACGCAGGGCGCCGGCGAGGTCATGCGCAGCAAGAACGCGGTGCTCAAGCTCCAGGCCGACGGCAACCTCGTGCTGGAGCACGTCTCGGGCGGCGTCCTGTGGGCCTCCGGCACGTACGGCAACCCCGGCGCGACCGTCACCTTCCAGCAGGACGGCAACCTCGTCGTCTACAAGCAGGACGGCGGCGAGGGCAAGGGCGGCGCCCTGTGGTCCACCGGCACCTGGGGCAACCCGGGCGCCCGGATCGACCTGCAGAGCGACGGCAACCTCGTGATCTACCGCCAGGACGGCTCCGCCGCCTGGAACACGGCCACCTGGATGACGGACACCACCCTGTACGCCGGCTGGCAGCTGGGCGTGGGCAACTGGACCTGGAGCGACAACGCCGTCCTGGCGATGGAGCAGACGGGCAAGCTCACCATCCGCGACCGCGAGGTGCCCGGCATCCGCTTCGACTCCCACACCTGGGGCCCGGGCGCCTACGCCCGGATGCAGGCCGACGGCAACTTCGTGATCTACAAGAAGGACGGCGGCCAGGGCAAGGGCGGGGCCCTGTGGTCCACCGGCACCTGGAACAACCCGGGCGCCCGCCTGGTGTTCGAGCGCAACGGCGACCTCGTCCTCTACAAGAAGGAAGTCGAAGAGGTCCTGTGGCGCAGCGGCACCGGCCGCTGAGCGACGCCCTGACGCGTCGTCCGCGACGCATCGACCGGCCGATTCCGGTCGGTTGGCCGAATCCTTTTGTGTTTCCACAGCGGCCGTGCAATGATCACGACCGAATCGAACGCGTTCAAACATGGAGCGCGGAGAGCTACTCGTGGGGGGTAGTCATGAAGCTCAACCGCAAGCGCGCCGCAGTCGTGGGCGCTCTCGTCGCGGCCGTCGCCCTGGGGGGTGCCGTCGTCCCGGCGCAGGCCGCTCCGGCCCCGGCCGGCACGGCGACCGCCAAGGAGATCCCGGCCAAGAAGCTGCCGGCCGGCGCCAAGGCCAAGAACCGCACCTCCTCGGACCGGGCGTCGGCCACCACCGCGTCCGGCTCCTTCTCGCTGGGCGCCGGGGACGTCCTCGGCTCCAACGAGTACATCGAGACCGAGAACGGCGTGCTGTACATGCAGCCGGACGGCAACCTGATCCTGGACCACAAGGCCGGCGCCGAGCTGTGGGCCTCCGGCACGTACGGCAACCCCGGCGCGTACGCGATCGTCCAGCCGGACGGCAACTTCGTCATCTACAAGCAGGACGGCGGCCCGACCAAGGGCGGCGCGGTGTGGAACACCGGCACCTGGGGCAACCCGAACGCGCGCGTGGACTTCCAGGACGACGCCAACCTCGTCCTCTACCGCGAGAACAACTCCGCCGCCTGGTCCACCAAGACCTGGCGCGTGGGCAGCAACACCCTCACCGGTGGCCAGAACCTTGAGCGCGGCACCTGGATGTGGGGCGTCGACGCCGTGGTCGCCCAGGACAACCGGGGCTACTTCGGAGTCTTCTTCCGCAACGAGGACAAGGCTTACGTCGCGGGCACCTACAGCGTGGGCGCGTACACCCGCATGCAGACCGACGGCAACCTCGTGATCTACAAGGCCGGCGGCGGCGAGGGCAAGGGCGGCGCGAACTGGAACACCGGCACCTGGGGCAACCCGGGCGCGTACTTCACGTTCGACGCCACGACCTCCGCGGCCGTGCTGCGCAAGGCCGACGGCACGGAGCTCGGCCACTTCGGGCCGTGACCGCGCTCACGCCCGGCTGACCGCTGACACCCCGGCCCGGGGTGGGGGACCGCCCCCACCCCGGGCCGCGGTGCGTCCGGCGCGCCGGGCGTCACCTCGGCACCTCCGACCAGGGGCCGAGGCCCATCCGCCCGGTGTTGCCGAGGTCCACCGGGCGCGTGAGGACCAGGGACAGCCGGGGCGCGCCCGGCCGGGGCCGGATCTCCAGCTGCCTGCCCTCGACCGCGGGGACGTCCGCATCGGTCACGAGGTGGCGCCACAGCAGCCCGAACGACGCCTGCTGCCCGGGGCCGAGCTCGACCCGCCGCGGCGGCTCGTCGAACCGCGTGCCCCCGGCGACGCCGTACGACCCGTGCCCGATGTCCACCCGGACCGGAGCCCCGGCCTCGTCCAGCAGCCGTACGTCGGGCCAGCCCTCCAGGACGTAGGGCCCGGTCCCGCAGTTCACCAGGTGCACCGAGGCCACCCGCAGCCCCATGGCCGCGTCCCCGGGGCCCTCGGACACCCGCACCCCGCCGTCCGGGCACCCTTCCGCCCGCGCCCGGTCCGGCCCGCCCGCGCCGGGTACGGAGGGCGCGCCCGCCCCGGCGGTCGGCCCGGGCGCCCGTTCCGGCGCCGGTTCCGTCGCGCACCCGGCCAGCAACCCGGCCAGCGCCCCGGCCAGCGCCGCACCCGGCAGCCACCGCCCGGAGCCCCGGCCCCTGCGCCGCCGCCCCGTCCCGCTCCGTGTCCCCTGCCTCACGACCATGCTGATCATGCTCCGACCCTACGACCCGGCCCGGTGGTGCGGCCGTAGCTCCGCGGGGCGGAGGGCGCGGGGAGCCGGGCGGGTGGGCGGTGGCCACTTGTGCCGGATTGGCCCGTTACCGGGGCCGGAGGCCGACCTAGCGTGGCGCCATGCACCCCTCGCTCGCCGACGACCTGGCCCGCCTGCCCGAACTCCTCGCCGCCACCCTCCGGCAGGCCACGCAGGCCCTGCACACGCTGGACACCCGCCCGGTGGTCCCCCGCCCGGACACCCCGGCCGAGCCCGGCCGGGTCGAGCCCGCCCCGGCCGAGCCCGCCCCGACCGGCCCCGCTCCCGTCGGCCCCGCCCGCCTGCCCCGCCACGGCGCCGGCCTGGGGCAGGCCCTGGAGGAGTTCGCCCGGGACTGGGCGCCGCGGTTCTCGGCCTCCGCCGGGCCCCGGTACCTCGGCTTCGTCACCGGCGGAGTCACCCCCGCCGCCCTCGCCGGGGACTGGCTGACCGCCGTGCACGACCAGAACTCCAACTCCGCCCTCGACCCCGCCGGCCAGGACCTCGAACGCGAGACCGCGGCCTGGCTCCGCGAGCTCTTCGGCCTCGGCCCCCACCACGCCGGGACCTTCGTCAGCGGCGCCACCATGTCCAACACCACCGGCCTCGCCGTCGCCCGCGAATGGCTCGGCGAACGCCTCGGCGTCTCCCCGGCCGAGCACGGCGCGGCCGCCCTCGGCCCGGTCCGCGTCCTGTCCGGCGCCCCGCACTCCTCCGTCGCCAAGGCCCTGTCCGTCCTGGGCCTCGGCCGCGACGCCCTCGTACCGGTGCCCACGCTGCCCGGCCGCGAGGCCGTCGACCCCGCCGCCCTCGACCGGGCCCTGGCCGAGGCGCCCGGCCCCGCCGTGGTCGTCGCCAACGCCGGCACCGTCAACACCGTCGACTTCGACGACCTCCGCGCCGTCGCCGCCCTGCGCGAGCGGCACGACTTCTGGCTGCACACCGACGCCGCCTTCGGCGCCTTCGCCGCCCTCTCCCCGGCCCACGCCCACCTCACCGCCGGCCTCGACGAGGCCGACTCCGTCTGCGTGGACCTGCACAAGTGGCTCAACGTGCCCTACGACAGCGCCGTGCTGTTCACCCGCCGCCAGGACCTCCAGGCCCGCGTCTTCGCCAACGCCGCCGCCTACCTCGGCCCGCTCGGCCCCCGCCCGGACCTGGTCCACCTCACCCCCGAGAACTCCCACCGGCTGCGCGCCCTGGCCGCCTGGTTCACCCTGCGCGCCTACGGCGGCGCCGGCCACCGGGAGATCGTCGAACGCGACATCGCCTGCGCCCGGGCCCTCGGCGAGGAACTCGCCGCCGACCCCGCCTTCCGCCTCCTCGCCCCGGTCCGCCTGAACGTCGTCTGCTTCACCCTCGCCGACACCCCGACCCCCGAGCGGCTGGCCGCCCTGCGCACCGCCGCGGCCGACGAGGTCTTCGTCACCCCGACCGTCCTCGCGGGAACCCCCGCCCTGCGCGCCGCGTTCTCCAACTGGCGTACCACGCCCGCGGACGTACGCCGGGCCGCCGAGGCCCTCCGCACCGCGGCAAGGGGGATCGCATGACGCCGCAACCGCCATCGCCGGAGCTGACCCTCGCCGAGGTCGAGGCGCTCGCCCGCGCCGCCCACGCCGGGCAGACCGACAAGGCCGGCCGTCCGTACGCCGAACACCTGGCCGCCGTCGCCGACGGCGTCCGCGCCCGCGGCGGCAGCGCCGAGCAGCAGGCCGCCGCCTGGCTCCACGACGCCGTCGAGGACGACGCCCTGAGCCGGGCCTGGCTGGATCGCGCCGCTCTGCCGCAGTCGGTCAAGGACATGGTCCTGGCGGTCACCAAGCGCCCCGGCGAGCCCGTGGAGGAGTACGCGGCCCGCATCCTGGCCACCCCCGGCGCCCTCCTGGTCAAGGAGGCCGACCTCGCGCACAACGCCGACCCCGCCCGCCTCGCCGTCCTCGACGCCCCCACCAGGGACCGGCTGTCCGCCAAGTACGCCTACGTCCGCTCGCTCCTGGGCCTTGCGAATCCACCGAGTTGGCAGCAAACGCCGTCACGGGACGGGTAGCGGGGGCCTGTTGGTGGCACGATGGTCCATGTGGGGGTGCGCACGGCCGTGCCCCGGGCCGACCAGGGGACGACCGAAGGTGTGATCAGAAGTGGCCATTTCGCTGTCAGTGGTGGTTCTGTTGGCGATCATCATGGTGGTGCTGATCCGCGGCAACCACCTCAAGGCGGGCCCCGCCATCGTCGCGGTCCTCTTCGGGTTCTTCCTGGCCTCCAGCTCCATCGCCCCGGACGTCAACCGCTTCCTGAACTCCCTGGCGGACACCATCGCCGGCATCAAGCTCTGAACCGACCCCGGAAACGCCTCAGGGCCAGGCGGAGGAATCGTCCTCCGACCTGGCCCTGAGCCATGAAGAGCGGGCGACGGGAATCGAACCCGCGTAGCTAGTTTGGAAGACTAGGGCTCTACCATTGAGCTACGCCCGCACAGCGGTGCCGCAGGCCGGTGACCGGCGGTGGCACGGACAGCATCCTAGCGGGTCGGGCCGGGGGGTCGCACACCCCTTTCGGCGGGGTCGGGGCGCGGGTGCGGGAAAACCAGGGGCGTCGGACGGTCTCCGGGCATGTACCCTACGTGTCGCACCGACGGGGTGTGGCGCAGCTTGGTAGCGCGTCCGCTTTGGGAGCGGAAGGTCGTCGGTTCGAATCCGGCCACCCCGACCAGCACCACCACCGCGATGATCGCGTTGTGGGCTGCTTCCCGCTTGCGGTTACTATGCAAGCTGCGTGCCCGTGTGTCTGATGTACCGGGCCCGATCCGCTGAGTCGCTGAACATGCAGCGCCAGCAGAACCCCAGAAGTCAGCCACAAGGAGACCGAACCGTGAAGAGCGCCGTGGAGACCCTGAACCCGACTCGGGTTCGGCTCACTGTCGAGGTGCCCTTCGAGGAGCTCAAGGACAGCCTCGACGCGGCGTACAAGAAGATCAACCAGCAGGTCACGGTCAAGGGCTTCCGCAAGGGCAAGATCCCGGCCCGGGTCATCGACCAGCGCTTCGGGCGCGGTGCCGTGCTGGAGGAGGCCGTCAACGACGCGCTCCCGAAGTTCTACACCGCCGCGGTCAACGAGGCCGAGCTGAACCCGCTGGGCCAGCCCGACGTCGACATCACGGAGCTGAAGGACGGCGAGACGCTGAACTTCACCGCCGAGGTCGACGTCCGCCCGACCATCGAGATCCCGGACTACTCCGGCATCGAGGTCGAGGTCGACGCCGTCGAGGTCTCCGACGAGGACGTGGAGAAGTCGGTCGAGCAGCTGCGCAACCGCTTCGCCTCCACCAACGTCGTCGAGCGCGCCGCCCAGGACGGCGACGTCGTCTCGGTCGACCTGGAGGCCAAGGTCGACGGCG
This sequence comes from Streptomyces antimicrobicus, assembly GCF_020532625.1. Taxonomy (GTDB): domain Bacteria; phylum Actinomycetota; class Actinomycetes; order Streptomycetales; family Streptomycetaceae; genus Streptomyces; species Streptomyces antimicrobicus. The sequence goes on from NZ_JAJAUY010000017.1 coordinate 47,411, forward strand.
AGGTCCTGCCGGACGGTGTCGCCAGCGACGTCTCCTACACCATCGGCTCGGGCGAGCTGCTGGACGGCATCGACGAGGCCGTCAAGGGCCTGGAGGCCGGCGGCGAGGCCACCTTCACCTCGCAGCTCAAGGGCGGCTCCGCCGCGGGCAAGGACGCCGAGGTCACCGTCAAGGTCACCAAGGTCTCCGCCCGTGAGCTGCCGGCCCTGGACGACGAGTTCGCCCAGATGGCCAGCGAGTTCGACACCCTCGAGGAGCTGAAGGCCGACAGCCGCAAGCGCCTGGAGAACATGAAGCAGTACGACCAGGCCACCCAGGCCCAGGAGCGCGTGCTGGAGAAGTTCATCGAGCTCGCCGAGATCCCGGTCCCCGAGAAGCTGCTCGAGGACGAGATCAACACCCGCAAGCACAACCTGGAGCACCACCAGCTCGGCCAGATGGGCCTGACCCTCGAGAAGTACCTCGAGTTCCAGGGCAAGACGGTCGAGGAGTTCGAGGCCGAGACCCGCGAGCAGGCGATCAAGGGCATCAAGACCCAGTTCCTCCTGGACGAGCTCGTCAACAAGGAGAAGCTGAACGTCAACCAGGAGGAGCTCACCGAGCACCTCATGCGCCGCGCCGCCTCCTCCGGCATGTCCCCCGACCAGTTCGCCCAGGCGGTCGTCGAGGGCGGCCAGGTCCCGATGCTGGTCGGCGAGGTCGCCCGCGGCAAGGCGCTCGCGCTGGTCGTCGAGGCCGCCAAGGTCGTCGACACCAACGGTGAGGTCGTGGACCTGTCCGACGAGGACGAGGAGCAGGCCGCCGAGACCGCCGAGGCGGCCGTCGAGGGCGACGCCGAGGCCAAGGCCGACGAGGCCAAGTAAGCCCCGTACGGCCCCCGCAGGGCCGTGGGCGAGGGCCCGGACGCGCATGCGTCCGGGCCTTCGTCGTACGCCCTGCGGGGCGCCGGTTCCCGCCGCCGGTACCTTGCGCTCCGAGCGAACAGTTCGGGAAGCGGGATGGCGTTGTCCGACCTGCGCGTTAGGGTCCATGAATACGAGGGCACTGCCCTCCGAACGAGACGCTGAGACGGCACGTGAAGCCGTCGGAGACGAGCAGGTGGATACGTGACGAATCTGAAGCCTTACGCGGGTGAGCCGTCCATCGGTGGCGGCCTCGGCGACCACGTCTACAACCGGCTGCTCAACGAGCGGATCGTCTTCCTCGGCCAGCAGGTCGACGACGACATCGCCAACAAGATCACGGCGCAGCTCCTCCTCCTGGCCGCAGACCCGGAGAAGGACATCTACCTGTACATCAACAGCCCCGGTGGCTCCGTGACGGCCGGCATGGCGATCTACGACACCATGCAGTTCATCCCGAACGACGTGGTCACCATCGGCATCGGCATGGCGGCCTCCATGGGCCAGTTCCTGCTGACCGGTGGCACCCCCGGCAAGCGCTTCGCGCTGCCGAACACCGACATCCTGATGCACCAGGGTTCCGCCGGCATCGGCGGTACGGCCTCGGACATCAAGATCCAGGCCCAGTACCTGCTGCGCACCAAGCAGCGGATGGCCGAGATCACGGCGCACCACTCCGGTCAGACCGTCGAGACGATCATCCGCGACGGCGACCGCGACCGCTGGTTCACCGCCGAGGAGGCCAAGGACTACGGCCTGATCGACGAGATCATCTCGGCCGCGTCCCTCGTCCCGGGCGGCGGCGGCACCGGGGCCTGAGCCCCCGGACCGTACCCGGACAGCCCCAGCCCGCAGAACGCCACCAGGATGGTGAACACCCAGATGCACCAGATGCACCCGATGCAGAACAACCTCTCCGCGAGCGGCCTGTACACCGGCGCCCCGGTCGACAACCGCTACGTCGTCCCGCGCTTCGTGGAGCGCACCTCGCAGGGCGTGCGCGAGTACGACCCGTACGCGAAGCTGTTCGAGGAGCGCGTGATCTTCCTCGGTGTCCAGATCGACGACGCGTCGGCCAACGACGTCATGGCGCAGCTGCTGTGCCTGGAGTCGATGGACCCGGACCGCGACATCTCGATCTACATCAACAGCCCCGGTGGTTCCTTCACCGCGCTGACGGCCATCTACGACACGATGCAGTTCGTGAAGCCCGACATCCAGACGGTCTGCATGGGCCAGGCGGCCTCCGCCGCCGCCGTCCTGCTGGCCGCCGGTACGCCGGGCAAGCGGATGGCCCTGCCGAACGCGCGCGTGCTCATCCACCAGCCGTCCGGCGGCACCGGCCGGGAGCAGCTCTCCGACCTGGAGATCGCGGCCAACGAGATCCTGCGCATGCGTGAGCAGCTGGAGACCATGCTGGCCAAGCACTCGACCACGCCGATCGAGAAGATCCGCGAGGACATCGAGCGCGACAAGATCCTGACGGCCGAGGACGCGCTCCAGTACGGCCTGATCGACCAGATCATCTCCACCCGGAAGATGAACGCGGCCTGATACTTGCACGGGGCCCCTCAGCGGGGCCCCGGCAAGGTACCGTCGACTATGAGGCACCAGGAGCGCTGAACCAGGCGTCTCCCAGGCGAAGGGGAAGCACCTCGTGGCACCACGCATCGGTGACGGCGGCGACCTGCTCAAGTGCTCGTTCTGCGGGAAGAGCCAGAAGCAGGTGAAGAAGCTCATCGCAGGACCCGGCGTGTACATCTGCGACGAGTGCATCGATCTCTGCAACGAGATCATCGAGGAGGAGCTCGCCGAGACGAGCGAGGTGCGCTGGGAAGAGCTTCCCAAGCCCCGCGAGATCTACGAGTTCCTGGAGAGCTACGTCGTCGGCCAGGAGCCGGCCAAGAAGGCGCTCTCCGTCGCGGTCTACAACCACTACAAGCGCGTCCAGGCCGGCGAGAACGGCGGTGCGCAGGGCCGGGACGACGCGATCGAGCTCGCGAAGTCCAACATCCTGCTGCTGGGCCCCACGGGCTCCGGCAAGACCCTCCTCGCCCAGACCCTGGCGCGGATGCTCAACGTCCCGTTCGCCATCGCCGACGCGACCGCGCTCACCGAGGCCGGGTACGTCGGCGAGGACGTCGAGAACATCCTGCTCAAGCTGATCCAGGCGGCCGACTACGACGTCAAGAAGGCCGAGACCGGGATCATCTACATCGACGAGATCGACAAGGTCGCGCGCAAGAGCGAGAACCCGTCGATCACGCGCGACGTGAGCGGTGAGGGCGTCCAGCAGGCCCTGCTGAAGATCCTGGAGGGCACGACCGCGTCGGTGCCGCCGCAGGGCGGGCGCAAGCACCCGCACCAGGAGTTCATCCAGATCGACACGACGAACGTCCTGTTCATCGTGGGTGGTGCCTTCGCGGGCCTGGAGAAGATCATCGAGGCGCGGGCCGGTGCCAAGGGCATCGGCTTCGGGGCCACGATCCGCTCGAAGCGGGAGATCGAGGCCAGCGACCAGTTCCAGGAGGTCATGCCGGAGGACCTGGTGAAGTTCGGGATGATCCCGGAGTTCATCGGCCGCCTCCCCGTGATCACCTCGGTCCACAACCTGGACCGCGAGGCCCTGCTGCAGATCCTGGTGGAGCCGCGCAACGCGCTGGTGAAGCAGTACCAGCGGCTGTTCGAGCTGGACGGCGTCGAGCTGGACTTCGAGCGCGAGGCCCTGGAGGCCATCGCGGACCAGGCGATCCTCCGCCAGACGGGCGCGCGCGGCCTGCGCGCCATCATGGAGGAGGTCCTGATGTCGGTGATGTACGAGGTCCCGTCCCGCAAGGACGTGGCCCGCGTGGTCATCACGGCCGACGTGGTCCGCTCGAACGTCAACCCCACCCTGGTCCCCCGCATCGTCCCGAAGGACCAGGGCCCGCACGAGAAGAGCGCGTAGCACCGCCTGACTGCCGTACGCAGCCAAAGGGGGGAGCCCCGGCCGATCCGGCCGGGGCTCCCCCCTTTTTTCGACGCTCCCGGCGTCAGGCCTTGACGCGGGTCGTCGCGTAGACCTTCGCGGCGATGGCCGCCACCTCGTCCAGCGTGGCGCTCGGGGCGCCCAGCAGGAGCTTGGTCGGGTCCACGACGTTGACCGAGGTCAGCGTCGAGAGGTCGCCCATCGCGCACGTGGGGACGGTGAAGTCCTTCGCGGACGAGCCGGCTGGGGCCGCGCTCTTCGCGCTGGCCTTGATGTTGGCGCACTTCATCGTGGCGCCCGAGAACCCGGCCGGCTTGAACTCCAGCGGGCTGCCGACCAGTTCGTACTTGAAACCGCTGGCCTCGGCGGCCTTGTTCTTGCCGACGTTGGCGAAGTAGTTGTCGACGGCCTTGGCGGGGTCGGCGATCTCGCCGTACAGGCCGTTGACGTTCATCTGCTTGGCCGTCTTCTCGTCCGTCCCGTTGGCGTACTTCGCGGCGACGTTGTGGGCGTTCTTGACGCCCATGGCCTCGGCGTTCGTCTTCTGCTCGCCCTCGAAGGCCTTGTCCGTGACGTTGGTCGGGCTCTTCGGGTCCTTCTTGTACTCCGCGATCGCCTCCGGCATCACCAGCTTGTAGCCCTTGGTGTCCTCGGAGGCCGCGCCGCCGCCGTCGCCCATGAGGTACCACGCGCCGCCGCCGATCACCGCGACGGCCACGACCGCCGCGACGATCACCAGGCCCGTCTTCTTCTTCGGCTGCTGCGGGGCCATGCCGTACGGCGGGGCGGGGGGCATGCCGGGCTGGGCCGGGTAGCCGTACGACGGCTGCGGCGGGACGCCCGGCTGCTGGGGGTAGCCCGGCGGGGGCGGGGGCGCCTGCTGCGGGTAGCCGTAGCCGGGCTGGGGCGCCGGCTGGCCGTACGGCGGCGGCGGCTGCTGCCCGTACGGACCGGGCTGCTGGCCCCCGTACGGGCCCGGCTGCTGGCCGCCGTACGGCCCTGGCTGGTTGAAGCTCATTCCCGCGTCCCCCTTTGAGGTTGCTCATGCGTTCCCCACATCCTGGCGGAAGCCTGGGCCGCGCGGGGCCCCGGGGCCCCGGTACAGCGGTTTCAGTACGGGACTGTTACCCCTCTAAACTGTGCTCCGTGACCGAGAACACGCAGACACCCAGCAGCCCCGACTCCGAACTGCCGACCACGTACGCGCCGGCCGAGGTAGAGGGGAAGCTCTACGAGCGCTGGGTAGAGCGTGGCTACTTCGAGGCCGACGCCACCAGCGACAAGCCCGCGTACACCATCGTCATCCCGCCGCCGAACGTCACCGGCAGCCTGCACCTGGGCCACGCCTTCGAGCACACGCTGATCGACGCCCTGACCCGCCGCAAGCGCATGCAGGGCTACGAGACGCTGTGGCAGCCCGGCATGGACCACGCGGGCATCGCCACCCAGAACGTCGTCGAGCGCGAGCTCGCCAAGGAGGGCAAGTCCCGCCACGACCTGGGCCGCGAGGCGTTCGTCGAGCGCGTGTGGCAGTGGAAGGCGGAGTCCGGCGGTCAGATCTCCGGCCAGATGCGCCGCCTCGGCGACGGCGTCGACTGGTCCCGTGAGCGCTTCACCATGGACGAGGGCCTGTCCCAGGCCGTCCAGACGATCTTCAAGAAGCTCTACGACGACGAGCTGATCTACCGCGCCGAGCGCATCATCAACTGGTGCCCCCGCTGCCTCACCGCCATCTCGGACATCGAGGTCGAGTACCAGGACGACGACGGTGAGCTGGTCTCCATCCGCTACGGCGACGGGGACGCCTCCATCGTGGTCGCGACCACGCGCGCCGAGACGATGCTCGGTGACACCGCCGTGGCCGTCCACCCGGAGGACGAGCGCTACCGGCACCTGGTCGGCACCGAGATCGAGCTGCCGCTGACCGGCCGCCGCATCCCGGTCGTCGCCGACGAGCACGTCGACCCCGAGTTCGGCACCGGCGCGGTCAAGGTGACCCCGGCGCACGACCCGAACGACTTCGAGATCGGCCAGCGCCACGGCCTGCCGAACCTCGCGATCATGGACGAGCGCGCCGTCATCACCGCCCACGGCCCCTTCCAGGGCCTGGACCGGCTGGAGGCCCGTTCCGCCATCGTCGCCGCGCTGCGCGCCGAGGGCCGGATCGTCGCCGAGAAGCGCCCGTACGTCCACTCCGTCGGCCACTGCTCGCGCTGCAAGACCACCATCGAGCCGCGCCTGTCGATGCAGTGGTGGGTCAAGGTCGGCCCGCTCGCGAAGGCCGCCGGTGACGCGGTCCGCGACGGCAAGGTCAAGATCCACCCGCAGGAGATGGAGAAGCGGTACTTCGACTGGGTCGACAACCTCCACGACTGGTGCATCTCGCGCCAGCTGTGGTGGGGCCACCGCATCCCGGTCTGGTACGGCCCGAACGGCGAGGTCGTCTGCGTCGGACCGGACGAGCAGCCCCCGGCGGGCGAGGGCTGGCACCAGGACACCGACGTCCTGGACACCTGGTTCTCCTCCGGCCTGTGGCCGTTCTCCACCCTCGGCTGGCCGCAGCAGACCGAGAGCCTGGCGAAGTTCTACCCGAACTCGGTCCTCGTCACCGGCTACGACATCCTCTTCTTCTGGGTCGCCCGGATGATGATGTTCGGCCTGTACGCGATGGACGGCACCCCGCCGTTCCACACCATCGCCCTGCACGGCATGGTCCGCGACCAGTTCGGCAAGAAGATGTCGAAGTCCTTCGGCAACGCGGTCAACCCGCTGGACTGGATGGACACCTACGGCTCCGACGCGGTCCGCTTCACCCTGGCCCGCGGCGCCAACCCCGGTGTCGACGTGCCGATCGGCGAGGACTGGGTCCAGGCCTCGCGCAACTTCGCCAACAAGATCTGGAACGCCACCCGCTTCGCGATGATGAACGGCGCCACGGTCGAGGGCGAGCTGCCGCCGGTCGAGCAGCTGTCGGCCGCGGACCGCTGGATCCTGTCCCGCCTGAACAAGACGGTGGCCGAGGTCGACGCCTTCTACGAGGACTACCAGTTCTCGAAGCTGTCGGACGCCCTCTACCACTTCGCGTGGGACGAGGTCTTCGACTGGTACGTCGAGCTGTCGAAGACGACGTTCTTCGCCGGCGGCGACCAGGCCAAGGTCTCCGCCCGGGTCCTCGGCGAGGTCCTGGACGTCACCCTGCGCCTGCTGCACCCGGTCGTCCCCTTCGTCACCGAGACGCTGTGGACCACCCTCACCGGCCGCGAGTCCGTCGTGATCGCCGACTGGCCGGCCGACAGCGGCTTCCGCGACGAGGCCGCCGAGGGCGAGATCGCGCTGCTCCAGCAGCTGGTCACCGAGGTCCGGCGGTTCTGCACCGACCAGGGCCTGAAGGCCGGCCAGAAGGTGCCCGCCCGCCTGGAGCTGGCCGGCACCCCGCTGGCCGCGCACGAGGCCGCCATCCGGCAGCTGCTCAAGCTCCAGCCGGAGGGCGAGGGCTTCCACGCCACGGCGTCGCTCCCGGTCGCCGGGGCCACCGTCACGCTCGACCTGTCCGGTGCCATCGACGTCGAGGCCGAGCGCAAGCGCCTGGCCAAGGCGCTGGCGGCGGCCGAGAAGGAGAAGACCCAGGCCGAGGCCAAGCTCGGGAACGAGGCGTTCCTCGCCAAGGCCCCCGACAACGTGGTCGACAAGATCAAGGGCCGTCTCGCCCAGGCCGAGGAGGACATCGCCCGGATCCAGGCCCAGCTGGCGAACCTGCCGGCCGCCTGATCGCCGTACGGCACCCCGAAGGGCCCCGCACCACCGGCGCGGGGCCCTTCGCCGTGTGCTCGCCGTGCCCGCCGTGCCCGCCGTGCTCGCCGTGCTCGCCGTCCCCGCCGAGCCCGAGGTCCGGATCACGTGCCCTATGTCACGTGATCCGGACGTCCCGCCGATCCGATCCCGCCGCCCGAACCGGGATGATGGGGGGCATGCAGGTCAAACCCGTCGCCTCCGCGCTCCGGGCAGCCACGGCCGCGGGCCGGCGGCGTGCCGAGCGCTGGGCCGGGTCGCCGCGTGCCCTCGACGTGCTCACCGCGCTCAGCTGCCTCGCGCTGATGGCGCTGGACCTGCCGGGCCTGGCCGCCGACGACAACTCCCTCGACGGCCTCCAGGCCGCCGCCGTCCTCACCGCCGGCTCCGCCACCCTGCTGCTGCGCCGCCGCACGCCCTGGCTCGCGTACGCCACTGCCCTGGTCTTCATCGGCTGGCTGCACGAGCTCACGCTCGTCCAGTTCGCCCTGTACTCCGTGGCCCGCTACAAGGGGCGCGGCGCCGGCGTAGCGGCCGCCGTCGGCTACGTCGCGTTCGCCTTCGCCCTGTTCCACCTGCCCGGCTGGCCGCACCACAAGGCCGACACCCTCAGTGCGTTCCTCGGCCTGGTCGTGCCCATCGGGGTCCTCGCCACCGCCGTCGGCATCGCCGCCAACCGGCAGGACCTGGTGCGCGAGCTCGACGCGCGCCGTGCCGAGGCGGCCGTGCTGCACGCCGTCCAGCAGGAGCGGACCTCCGTCGCCCGTGACGTCCACGACTTCGTCGGACGCGAGCTCACGCTGCTCACCGTCCGCTCCGAGGTGCTCTCCACCCGGGCCCGGCGGACGCCGTACGCCAAGGACTTCGAGGAGCTCGCCGACACCGCGCGGCGGGCGCACCTGGTGCTCAACGAGATCATCGTGCAGCGCGGGGAGCGGGCCACCACCCCCGGTGTGGAGGGGCTGTCCGTGCTCGCCGAGCAGAGCGGCCGGGCCGGCTCACCCGTCCGGCTCCGGCTGGACCCCGACGCGCACACCCTCTCGCCGCTGCGCCAGGCCGCCGTCTACCGGGTGGTCCAGGAGTGCCTGACCAACGCCGCCAAGCACGCCCGCGGCGAGACCGTCGAGGTCTCCGTCGCCGCGGACGGCCCCCAGTTGCGGATCTCCGTCAGCAACCGGTTGCCGACCGGCACCCCCGGCCGCGCACCTGTCTCGGCCGGCTCCGGCACCGCCAGCATGTCCGAACGCGTCCGCAGCCTCGGCGGCAGCCTGACCGCGACCCGCAAGGACGGCACGTACGAGGTCGTGGCCACCTTGCCCCGGCACTGAGAGCCGGGGGGGGCCGACGACGGCGAAGGCCGGGTCTCAGCCCTTCGCGGGCGCCAGCAGGGCGCTCATCGCGTCCAGGTCCTCCACGCACCGGCCCGAGCCGAGCGCCACGCAGTCCAGCGGGTCGTCCGCGACGAACACCGGGATCCCGGTGGCCGAGGCCAGCCGCAGGTCCAGGCCCGGCAGCAGCGCCCCGCCGCCGGTCAGCACGATGCCGTGCTCCATCACGTCGCCCGACAGCTCCGGCGGGCACTCCTCCAGCGTGGCCCGCACCGCCGCGACGATCGCCTCGACCGGCTCGTCCAGGGCCGCGCGCACGTCCCGGGCGCCCAGCTCCAGGGTCTTGGGCATCCCGCCGACCCGCTCCCGGCCGCGCACCGCCATGGTGCGTCCCTCCAGCTCCGGCCGGTCCGGGACCGGCCACGCCGAGCCGATGGCGACCTTCACGTCCTCGGCGGTGCGCTCGCCGACCAGCAGCCCGTGCTCCTTGCGCACGTGGTCGATGATCGCCGCGTCCAGCCGGTCCCCGCCGACCCGCAGCGACTGCGAGGTGACGATGCCGCCCAGCGAGATCACCGCGACCTCGGTGGTGCCGCCGCCGATGTCCACCACCATCGACCCGCGGGCCTCGGCCACCGGCAGCCCGGCCCCGATCGCGGCCGCCATCGGTTCCTCGATCAGGTGCACGGTGCGGGCCCCCGCCCGGGTCGAGGCGTGCACGATCGCGCGCCGCTCCACCGGGGTGACCCCGGACGGCACGCAGACCACCATCCGGGTCCGCGCCCGCCGCCCCGGCACCGCCTTGCGCACGAAGTGCCGGATCATCTCCTCGGCGGCCTCGTAGTCGCATATCACCCCGTCCTTCAGGGGCCGGATCGCGGTGATCGAGCCGGGCGTGCGCCCGATGGTCTCCTTCGCTTCGGCCCCCACCGCCAGCGCGGCGGTCGTACCCGCCTTCACCGCCACCACGGACGGCTCATTGAGGACGATCCCGTGCCCCCGCGCGTAGACCAGGGTGTTGGCCGTCCCCAGGTCGATCCCGATGTCACGGCTGGACGCCGTCTTGTTGCTGCTGGCCTGCGGCATTTGTTCCCCTATCTCCTGTCCGCAAGGCTTGCATAACGATCCGGCCGCCTTTTGCGTCGAAGGTCCCGAACCGGCCGGGCCGAAAGTCCCGCCCGGCCCCGTCCGTAGACTGGCCTTGTGAGTGAGCAGCAGCCCGAGCCCAGCGACGAGCGCCTCGACGAATTCGGCGCGCTCGGCGCGTTCGACGAATTCGACGAGATCGTGGCCGAAGAGACCGACCGCGACCCCGACCTGGCGGTGATCGAGGCCGGCAGCCGCACCCTGCGCGCCCAGGCCGGCGCGCCCCAGGGCGACCCCGTGCCGTCCCGCCCCCAGGACCCGGAGGTGGACAAGGCGCTGCGCGAGGTGGAGCAGGAGCTGTCCACCCGCTGGGGCGAGACCAAGCTGGAGCCTTCGGTCCGCCGGATCGAGGCCCTCATGGACGTCCTGGGCCAGCCCCAGCGCGCGTACCCTTCCGTCCACATCACCGGCACCAACGGCAAGACCAGCACCGCCCGCATGATCGAGGCCCTGCTGGGCGCCTTCGAGCTGCGCACCGGCCGCTACACCAGCCCGCACGTGCAGATGATCACCGAGCGGATCAGCCTGGACGGCGCCCCGATCGAGGCGGAACGCTTCGTCGAGACCTACCACGACATCAAGCCGTACGTGGAGATGGTCGACGCGGCCGAGGAGTACCGGCTGTCCTTCTTCGAGGTGCTCACCGCCATGGCCTACGCGGCCTTCGCGGACGCCCCCGTCGACGCGGCCGTGGTCGAGGTCGGCATGGGCGGCAGCTGGGACGCCACCAACGTCATCGACGCCTCCGTCGCGGTGATCACCCCCATCAGCCTGGACCACACCGACCGGCTGGGCTCCACGCCCGCCGAGATCGCGGCGGAGAAGGGCGGCGTCATCAAGCAGGGCGCCACCGTCATCCTGGCCCAGCAGCCGGTGGACGCGGCGCAGGTGCTGCTGAAGAAGGCCGTCGAGGTCGACGCCACGGTCGCCCGCGAGGGCATGGAGTTCGGCGTCGTCACCCGCGAGGTCGCCGTCGGCGGCCAGCAGGTGACGCTGCGCGGGCTCGGCGGCGAGTACGAGGACATCTTCCTGCCGCTGTACGGCGCCCACATGGCGCACAACGCGGCGGTGGCGCTGGCCGCGGTCGAGGCGTTCTTCGGCATCGGCGCCGAGCACGCGCGGCCGCTGGACCTGGACACCGTGCGCCGGGCCTTCGCCACGGTCACCTCGCCGGGCCGGATGGAGGTCGTCCGGCGCAGCCCCACGGTGGTCCTGGACGCCGCCCACAACCCGGCGGGCGCGCGGGTGACGGCCGAGGCGGTCACCGAGTCCTTCGGGTTCAGCCGGCTGATCGGCGTCGTGGGCACCAGCGAGGGCAAGGACGTCCGGGGCGTCCTGGAGGCCTTCGAGCCGATCTTCGCCGAGGTCGTGGTCACCGAGAACTCCACCTACCGGGCGATGTCCGCCGACGAGCTGGCCGCCATCGCGGTCGAGGTCTTCGGCGCCGACCGGGTGCAGGTCGAGCCGCGGCTGGACGACGCCCTGGAGGCGGCGATCACCCTGGCGGAGGAAGAGGCCGAGTACGGTGGGGCCGGGGTCCTGGTGACCGGTTCCGTGATCACGGTGGGCGAGGCCCGCCTGCTGCTGGGGAAGGGCTGAGCTGTGCGGACCTTGTGCGCGTCGACCCTGATCGGCGAGTTCTTCGTGATCGGCTTCGCCGGCCTGGTCGCCATGAAGGGGGACCTGTCCCAGGCCACCGTCTGGACGGTCTGCGGCATCGCGATGCTGCTGTCGGTGCTGCTGTGCGGGATGCTCGGCCGGCCCGGCGCGGTGCAGATCGGCTGGGCGCTGCAGATCGGCCTGATCGCCAGCGGGTTCGTCGTCCCGACCATGTTCTTCCTGGGCGCCGTCTTCGCGGCCCTGTGGTGGTGCTCGGTCCACTACGGTCGCAAGATCGACGAGGCCAAGGCCCGCTGGGCGGCGCAGAGCGACGCCGAGGCCCGGGCCTGACCCTGTGGGGCGGGGGCCCTACCCGGCCCCTGTAGCCTCGTACGACCGCACCCGTATGCCGCAAGGAGCCAACACCATGACCCAGCGCACTCTCGTCATCCTCAAGCCCGACGCCGTCCGTCGCGGCCTGATCGGCGAGATCATCGGCCGTATCGAGCGGAAGGCCGGCTGGACCATCCCCGCGATGGAGCTGCGCACGCTGGACGCGGAGACGCTGGAGGCCCACTACGGCGAGCACAAGGGCAAGCCGTTCTACGAGCCCCTCATGGGCTTCATGGCGTCCGGCCCGGTCGTCGTGCTCGTGGTCGAGGGCGAACGCGTGATCGAGGGGATGCGCCAGCTGGTCGGTCCGACCGACCCGATCGCCGCCGCGCCCGGCTCCGTGCGGGGCGACTTCGGCACCATCGTGCGCGAGAACCTGGTCCACGCCTCGGACGGCGAGGAGTCCGCCGAGCGGGAGCTGAAGCTGTTCTTCCCGGCCCTGTGACGTTCTCGCCGGACCACACGCTTCCTGACGCGACATCAGCCATATAGCGCTCATGACCTGGGGCGACCGAAGTAATTTCGGTCGCCCTTCGGTATTCCCCGCCCCGGGCGGGAACGCATGGACAACACGCAACGTCACCACTAAGGGGACGGTCCACGTCTCCCCCGGAAAGCCGTAGTCCCGTCGCGCGATGTCCACAGCTGCGGCACTACGATGGGGCTTCCACCCACACACCCACCTCGCCGACCTGACAGCAGCCGCTATCAACTGGAAGGCCAGACGCTCCTCATGGGGAACAAGGGGAACTCAATGTCGTTCATCGGCCGTGACATGGCTGTCGACCTCGGGACCGCCAACACGCTGGTGTACGTGAGGGGCCGGGGCATCGTCCTGAACGAGCCGTCCGTCGTCGCGATCAACACCAACACCGGCGGCATCCTCGCGGTCGGTTCCGAGGCGAAGAAGATGATCGGGCGGACCCCCGGGAACATCGTCGCCGTACGCCCGCTGAAGGACGGCGTGATCGCCGACTTCGAGATCACCGAGCGCATGCTGCGCTACTTCATCCTCAAGATCCACAAGCGCCGCTACCTGGCCCGCCCGCGCGTCGTCGTCTGCGTCCCCTCCGGCATCACCGGGGTCGAGCGCCGTGCCGTCATCGAGGCGTCCACCCAGGCCGGTGCCCGACAGGTGCACATCATCGAGGAGCCCATGGCCGCCGCCATCGGCTCCGGCCTGCCCGTGCACGAGGCCACCGGCAACATGGTGGTGGACATCGGCGGCGGCACCACCGAGGTGGCGGTCATCTCCCTCGGCGGAATCGTCACGGCGCAGTCCATCCGGGTGGCCGGCGACGAGCTCGACAACGCGATCATCCAGCACATCAAGAAGGAGTACAGCCTCCTCCTGGGCGAGCGGACCGCCGAGCAGATCAAGATCACCATCGGGTCGGCCTACGACCTCGACAAGGACGAGCACACCGAGATCCGCGGCCGGGACCTGGTCTCGGGTCTGCCCAAGACCGTGGTCATCTCCGCGGCCGAGGTGCGCAAGGCCATCGAGGAGCCGGTCAACGCGATCGTGGACGCGGTCAAGACGACCCTGGACAAGTGCCCGCCGGAGCTCTCCGGCGACATCATGGACCGCGGCATCGTGCTCACCGGCGGCGGCGCCCTGCTGCGCGGCCTGGACGAGCGGCTGCGCCGCGAGACGGGCATGCCCATCCACATCGCGGAGGACCCGCTGGACTCCGTCGCGCTCGGATCCGGCAAGTGCGTCGAGGAGTTCGAGGCGCTCCAGCAGGTGCTGGACGCCCAGCCCCGGCGTTGACATTCGCCCCGAAGGGGCATATGCGGAACCCAATGATCCGCCGTACGGGTGCTACCGCGCCCGTGCGGCGGATCGTTGATATACAGGCAAAGAGAATTCCTACTGAGGAAGGCACGGCCGCCGCACGTGAGGGACACACGAGAGAGCCGGCTGCTCCTGGTGCTGCTGATCGCCATCGCGTTCGCACTGATCACGGTGGACATCCGGGCGGGCGAGGAGTCCCCGGTCGACGGTGCCCGGCAGGCCGCCGCCGCGGTCTTCGGCCCGGTCGAGAAGGGGGTGTCGACCGCCGTCGACCCCGTCGCCAACGCCATAGGAGCGGTACGGGACTCCGGCACACGGCACAACCGCATCGCCACGCTCGAACGCGAGAACGCCGCGCTCAAGGCCAAGCTGGGCAGCGACGACCGCACCCGCAGCCGGATCAAGGAGCTCGACGAACTCCTCAAGCGGGCCGGCGCCGGCCAGTACGGCATCAAGGGCGCCGAGGTCATCGCCATAGGAGCGGCCCAGGGCTTCTCCTGGACCGTCACCATCGACGCCGGCAGCAAGGACGGCATCGAACGCGACATGACGGTCCTCAACGGCGACGGGCTCGTCGGCCGGGTCACCACCGTCGGCCCGGACACCGCGACCGTCCTGCTCGCCAACGACCCGGACTTCACCGTCGGCACCCGTCTGGAGGGCACCGGCGAACTCGGCTTCGCCACCGGCCAGGGCGACCGCGACCTGTCCGTGCAGATGCTCAACGGCCGCGCCAAGGTCAGCCCCGGCGACCGCCTGGTCACCTTCGGCTCCCGCGCCGACAAGCCGTTCGTGCCCGGCGTCCCGATCGGCGAGGTGGTCCGCGTCGACCCGTCCGGCGGAGGCCTCACCCGCACCGTGCACGTCCGGCCGTTCGTCGGCTTCTCCCGGCTCGACATCGTCGGCGTGGTCGTCGTCCCGCCCCGTGAGGACCCGCGCGACACCGTCCTGCCGCCCAAGCCCGAGCCCCCCAAGCCCACGCCGACGGTCACCGTCACGGTCACGCCCTCCCCGAGCGTCTCCGGCCGGCCCGTCGACGAGGAGGAGCGCTGAGCCATGCGCGTCAACCGGATCCTGCTCTCGTCGGCCCTCGTGGTGGTCGCCCTCGTCGTGCAGGTCACGGTCCTGGGACGGCTCCAACTCCCCGGAGCCGTCCCCGACCTGCTGCTGCTGACCGTCGTCGCCCTGTCCCTGGTGTACGGGCCGACGTCCGGCGCCCTGCTCGGCTTCGGCGCCGGGCTGCTGGCCGACCTCGCCCCGCCCGCCGACCACGCCGCGGGCCGCTACGCCCTTGTGCTCTGCGTCATCGGCTACGTCGTCGGGCTCGCCCGACCGGACAACGGGCGCTTCCGTTCGGCGTGGGGCCCGATGCTCACGGTCGTCGCCGCCGCCCTCGGCTCCACGCTGCTCTACGCCGGGGTGGGCGCCCTCGTGGGGGACACCGCCGCGCGTCATGTGGGGCTGGTGGGGCTGATGTTCACCGCGGCCCTGTACGACCTGTTGCTGGCCCCGTTCACCGTGCCGTTCATCATGGCGCTGGCCCGCCGCGCCGAGAACGACCCGATGGCCGTGGAGGCCGGCGGCCCGGCCCAGGGCGCCGACGTCTCCTCCGGCTGGCTGGCCGGCGGGACCGGGCTGCGGATCGGCGACGCGCGCGGGGGCCTGCGGCTGCGCGCGGCCCGCGGCCGGGCCGGCCGGGCGGGCCGGATAAAGGGCGTCAAGGGCGTGAAGAGCGTCAAGAAGCTGTGACGGGGGACCACGCGTGACCAACATCCCGGAGACCGGCCGCACCCCGCGGGTGCAGATCCGGCTCGTCATCATCCAGGTGCTCGTCTTCTCGCTGCTGTTCACCCTCGGCGGGCGCCTGTGGTACTTGCAGATCCGCAACGGCAACGAGTACGCCCACGCGGCCCGCAGCAACCACGTCCAGCGGGTGGTGCAGCCGGCCGTGCGCGGCGCCGTCCTCGACGCCCGCGGGGTCCCGCTCGCCGACAACGAGACCCGCCTGGTGGTCTCCGCGTCCCGTACGGACCTGATGCGGATGAAGGACAAGGGCAAGGCGGTCCTCACGCGCCTGGCCGGGGTCCTGGACATGAAGCCGCAGGACGTCATGGACAAGATCCGCCTCTGCGACTCCAAGACCCCCAAGCCGTGCTGGAACGGCTCCCCGTACCAGCCGATCCCGGTGACCCTGGAGGCCACCACCCAGCAGGCCCTGCAGATCCGCGAGCGCCCCGAGGACTTCCCCGGCATCACCGCCGAACCCACCGCCGTACGCCGCTACCCCGCGCTCGGCGGGGCCCGTGCCGCCCAGGTGCTCGGCTACCTCTCGCCGGTCACCGACGAGGAGATCCAGCAGGCCAAGAACACCGACTCGCCGCACCTGCGCTCCGACCAGGTCGGCCGCTCCGGCATCGAGCGCACGTACGACAAGGAGCTGCGCGGCAAGGCGCAGGTCACCTCCTACGAGGTCGACAACCTCGGCCGGGTCATGGGCCAGACCAAGTCCGACCCGGGCGTGGCCGGCTCCACGCTCGTCACCAGCATCGACGCCAGGGTCCAGGCGGTCGCCGAGTACGAGCTCGCGCAGGCGATGAAGACGGTCCGTCAGGAGACGGACAACATCACCGGCCGCAAGTACGAGGCCGACTCGGGCGCCGTCGTCGTCATGGAGACCAAGACCGGCCGGGTCGTCGCCATGGCCTCCCAGCCCGACTACGACCCCAACGCCTGGGTCGGTGGCATCTCCGGCGCGGACTACGCCAGGCTCACCAGCAAGGACTCCAACTTCCCGCTGCTCAACCGGGCCATCCAGGGCCAGGCCCCCGCCGGCTCCATCTTCAAGGTGGTCTCGGCGAGTGCGGCCGTGCGCGCCGGTTACCCCTTCGACAGCAAGTACAACTGCAGCGCCTCCTACAACATGGGCGGCCGCAGCTTCGCCAACTTCGAGTCCAAGGGCCACGGCCCCATCACCCTCGGCGAGGCGCTGAAGTTCTCCTGCAACACCGTCTTCTACGCCCTCGGGCACGAGGAGTGGAACCGCGACGGCGGCCTGCAGCCCAAGAAGGACGCCCACGACTGGTTCTACCGCACGGCCCGCGAGTTCGGACTCGGCGCCGAGACCGGCATCGACCTGCCCAACGAGGTCAGCGGCCGCATCCCGGACCGCCAGTGGAAGAAGAGCTTCTGGGAGGCGAACAAGGACGCCTGGTGCAAGCAGGGCAAGAAGGGCGGCACCTACGTCGAGCAGATCGCGTACGAGAACTGCCTCGAAGGCAACCAGCTGAAGGCCTTCGACAGCATCAACTTCGCCATCGGCCAGGGTGACGTGCTGGTCACCCCGATCCAGATGGCCACCGCCTACGCCGCCATCAGCAACGGCGGCACCCTGTACAACCCCACCGTCGGCAAGGCCGTGGTCAGCCCGAACGGCAAGGTCGAGACGATCGAGCCCAAGGCCCACGGCAAGCTCCCGGTCGACGCCAAGACCATCAGCGACCTCGACAAGGGCCTGCGCATGGTCGTCGAGCCGGGCGGCACCGCCGCCTGGCGGTTCGTCGGCTGGCCGCAGGACAAGATCCCGCTGCGGGCCAAGACCGGCACCGCCCAGGTGTACGGCAAGCAGACCACCTCGTGGCTGGCGACGTACACCGACGACTTCACCATCGTGATGACGATCTCCCAGGGCGGCACCGGCTCCGGTGCCTCCGGCCCCGCCGTGCGCAACATCTACAACGCGATGTACGGCCTGACCATGGACGGCAAGCCGACCGGCAAGGCCCTGCTGCCCAAGCCGGAGGCGCAGCTGCCTCCCGTCCAGCCCGACGGCAGTATCCAGGCCCCGGAGATCAAGCCGTACGTGCCCCCGTCCCCGGAGGAGCTGGCGCCGCCCGCGCTCGCCGGCCCGCCGCCCCTGCGACACGACTGAGCCGACGATGCCGACCGCCAACAAGTTCTCCGTATCCCGGTACGAGCCCAAGAAGGGCCCGCTCGCCCGGCTGACGGCCCGTGACTCGGTCCTGCGCCGGCTCGACTACCCGATGCTGCTGTCGGGGCTCGCGCTGTCGCTGATCGGCTCGCTGCTGGTGTGGTCCGCGACCCGCCACCGCGACTACCTCAACCAGGGCGACCCGCAGTACTTCCTGTGGCGCCACCTGCTCAACACCGGCATCGGCCTGGTCCTGATGATCGGGACGGTCTGGCTCGGCCACCGCACCCTGCGGGGAGCGGTGCCGGTGCTGTACGGGCTGTCGCTGCTGCTGGTCGCCGCCGTGCTGACGCCGCTGGGCGCCACCATCAACGGCGCCCACGCCTGGATCGTCATCGGCGGGGGCTTCTCGCTCCAGCCCTCGGAGTTCGTGAAGATCACGATCATCCTGATCATGGCGGCGCTGCTGGCCGCCCGGGTGGACGCGGGCGACCTGGAGCACCCCGAGCACCGCACCGTGGTCAAGGCCCTGTGCCTGGCCGCCGCGCCCATGGGCATCGTGATGCTGATGCCCGACCTGGGGTCGGTCATGGTGATGGTCGTGATCGTGCTGGGGGTGCTGCTGGCCTCCGGCGCCTCCAACCGGTGGGTGCTCGGGCTGATCGGCGCCGGGACGGCCGGCGCGATCCTGATCTGGCAGCTGGGTGTGCTCGACCAGTACCAGATCAACCGGTTCGCCGCCTTCGCCAACCCGGCGCTCGACCCGGCGGGCGCCGGCTACAACACCAACCAGGCGCGGATCGCGATCGGTGGCGGCGGGCTGCTGGGTTCGGGCCTGTTCAAGGGGCCGCAGACCACCGGGCAGTTCGTGCCCGAGCAGCAGACCGACTTCGTCTTCACGGTGGCGGGGGAGGAGCTCGGCTTCGTCGGCGGCATCGTGATCCTCGGCCTGCTGGGCGTGGTGCTGTGGCGGGCCTGTGTGATCGCGCGGGAGACCACCGAGCTGTACGGGACGATCGTGGCGGCCGGGATCATCGCCTGGTTCGCTTTCCAGTCGTTCGAGAACGTCGGGATGAACCTGGGGATCATGCCGGTGGCGGGCCTGCCGCTGCCGTTCGTGTCCTACGGAGGATCGTCGATGTTCGCGGTCTGGGTGGCGATCGGGCTGCTCCAGTCCATCCGGGTGCAGCGTCCGCTGTCGGCCTGACGGCCGACAGCGGACGGGCGCGCGCCCTGCCCTCGGCAGCCGTTCCGGACTAGGTTCGGTCCATGGCGGACATCAAACGCGAGATAGAGCGCAAGTTCGAGTTCACCAAGCCGAAGGCGGCCGGGCGGGGCGTACCGGACCTGACGGGCACGGCGGGGATCGCGGCCGTCCTCGACCAGGGCACCGTCGACCTCGACGCCGTCTACTACGACACCCCCGACGGGCGGCTCGCCGCCGACGGCCTGACGCTGCGGCGCCGGACCGGCGGCGCCGACGCCGGCTGGCACCTGAAACTGCCCGTGTCCCCCGGCGTGCGCGACGAGGTCCGGGCCGAGCTCAGCGACACCGTCCCACGGGGCCTCGCCGCCCTGGTCCGCTCCCGGGTCCGCGGCCAGGAGCTGGGGCCGCAGGTCCGGCTGCTGTCCTCCCGCAAGGTCTCCCACCTCCTGGACGCCGACGGCGCCCTGCTGGCGGAGCTGAGCACCGACACGGTCATCGCCGAACGCGAGGACGCCTCGGCCGGCTGGACCGAGGTCGAGGTGGAACTCGCCGACGGCGTCGGCCCCGAGCTGCTCGACGCCGTGGAGAAGGCCTTCAAGAAGGGCGGGCTCAAGGTCTCCGGCGCCCCGTCCAAGCTGGCCCGCGCCCTGGCCGAGACCGGTGGCGAGCCGGCGCCGCGCCCGGAGCCCGGGCTCGACTCCGCCAGCGCGGGCGCGGCCGTGCTGGCGTACCTGCGGGCGCAGCGGGACGCGCTGGTCGCCCAGGACCCGGCGGTCCGCCGGGACCTGCCCGACTCCGTGCACCAGATGCGGGTCGCCACCCGCCGGCTGCGCAGCGCCTTCAAGACCTACCGCAAGGTCCTGGACCGGGAGGCCACCGACCCGCTGGGGGCGGAGCTCAAGTGGCTGGCGGGCGAACTCGGGGTCGACCGGGACCAGGAGGTGCTGATGGAGCGCTTCCAGGGCCACCTCGACGGGGTCCCGCGCACCCTGCTGCTCGGCCCGGTCCGCGGCCGGCTGCGGATCTGGAACACCACCCGCCGCGCCGGCTCGCGCAAGCGGGTGCTGGCCGCCCTCGACAGCCGGCGCCACCTCGACCTGCTCGACGCCCTGGACGCGCTGCTGGCCGATCCGCCGCTGCTGCCCGCCGCCGGCGGGTCCGCCCGGCCGGTGCTGACCCGGGCCGTACGCCGCGACCTGCGCCGGCTGTCGCGCCGGGTCGACGCGGCCCTCGCCCTGGAGCCGGGCTCCGCGCGGGACGTCGCCCTGCACGAGGCCCGCAAGGCGGCCAAGCGCGCCCGCTACGCCGCCGAGGCCGCCGCCGCCGTCCTCGGCAGCCCCGCCAAGGACCTGGCCAAGGCGGTGAAGTCGGTGCAGACGACGCTCGGTGAGCACCAGGACAGCGTGGTCGCCCGCGAGGCCCTGCGCCTGCTGGCGGTGCAGGCCAACGGCGCCGGGGAGTCGTCGTTCACCTGGGGCCTGCTCTACGCCCGCGAGGAGGCCCTGGCCGAGCGGTGCGAGCGCGAACTCCCGGGGATCTGGGCCGAGGCCTCGGCGGTGACCCTGTAGCGCGACGGCGCCCCGGTCCGGCCCCGGCGCGGCCCGCCGGACCGGGGCCGGACCGCCCCCGAAGCGGCGGGGGCGGTCCCCGGGCCGGGTTACGCTAGAGAGTCGTCCCCTGCCCGCTCACGAAAGTCGCGTGATGTCCGAGTCGGTCTTCCCACAGCTCGAAGCGCTGCTCCCGCACGTGCAGAAGCCCATCCAGTACGTCGGCGGTGAGCTGAACTCCACGGTCAAGCCCTGGGAGAGCGCGGACGTCCGCTGGGCGCTGATGTACCCGGACGCCTACGAGGTCGGTCTGCCCAACCAGGGCGTCATGATCCTGTACGAGGTGCTCAACGAGCGCGAGGGCGTCCTCGCCGAGCGCACGTACAGCGTGTGGCCCGACCTGGAGGCCCTGATGCGCGAGCACGGGGTCCCGCAGTTCACGGTGGACAGCCACCGCCCGGTGTCGGCCTTCGACGTGTTCGGCCTGTCCTTCTCCACGGAGCTGGGCTACACGAACATGCTGGCGGCCCTGGACCTCGCGGGCATCCCGCTGGAGTCCAAGGACCGCACGGTCGACCACCCGATCGTCCTGGCCGGCGGCCACGCGGCGTTCAACCCGGAGCCCATCGCGGACTTCATCGACGCGGCGATCATCGGCGACGGCGAGCAGGCCGTCCTCGACATGACCGAGATCATCCGCGCCTGGAAGGCCGAGGGCCGCCCGGGCGGGCGCGACGAGGTCCTGTTCCGCCTCGCGAAGACCGGTGGCGTCTACGTCCCGCGCTTCTACGACGTGGAGTACCTGCCCGACGGCCGTATCGGCCGCGTCGTCCCCAACCGCTCCGGCGTGCCGTGGCGCGTGTCCAAGCACACCGTCATGGACCTCGACGAGTGGCCCTACCCCAAGCAGCCGCTGGTCCCGCTCGCCGAGACCGTCCACGAGCGGATGTCGGTGGAGATCTTCCGCGGCTGCACCCGCGGCTGCCGTTTCTGCCAGGCCGGCATGATCACGCGCCCCGTGCGGGAGCGAAGCATCACCGGCATCGGCGAGATGGTGGACAAGGGCCTGAAGGCGACGGGCTTCGAGGAGGTCGGCCTGCTGTCCCTGTCCTCCGCGGACCACTCCGAGATCGCCGACATCGCCAAGGGCCTGGCGGACCGCTACGAGGAAGACAAGATCGGCCTCTCGCTGCCCTCCACCCGCGTGGACGCCTTCAACGTCGACCTGGCCAACGAGCTGACCCGCAACGGCCGCCGCTCCGGTCTGACCTTCGCCCCCGAGGGCGGCTCCGAGCGCATGCGCAAGGTCATCAACAAGATGGTCTCGGAGGAGGACCTGATCCGGACCGTCGCCACCGCGTACGGCAACGGCTGGCGCCAGGTGAAGCTGTACTTCATGTGCGGCCTGCCGACCGAGACCGACGAGGACGTGCTCCAGATCGGCGACATGGCGGTCAACGTGATCGCCAAGGGCCGCGAGGTCTCCGGTCAGAACGACATCCGCTGCACCGTCTCCATCGGTGGTTTCGTCCCCAAGCCGCACACCCCGTTCCAGTGGGCGCCGCAGCTGTCGGCCGAGGAGACGGACGCCCGCCTGGAGAAGCTCCGCGACAAGATTCGCGGCGACAAGAAGTACGGCCGCTCGATCGGTTTCCGCTACCACGACGGCAAGCCGGGCATCGTCGAGGGCCTGCTCTCGCGCGGTGACCGCCGGGTCGGCGACGTGATCCGGGCCGTCTACGAGGACGGCGGCCGCTTCGACGGCTGGCGCGAGCACTTCAGCTACGACCGCTGGATGCGGGCGGCCGAGAAGACGCTGCCCGCGTACGGCGTGGACGTGGCCTGGTACACGACGCGCGAGCGCACGTACGAGGAGGTCCTGCCCTGGGACCACCTGGACTCCGGTCTGGACAAGGACTGGCTCTGGGAGGACTGGCAGGACGCCCTGGACGAGACCGAGGTCGAGGACTGCCGCTGGACCCCGTGCTTCGACTGCGGTGTGTGCCCCCAGATGGACACCCACATCCAGATCGGCCCGACGGGCAAGAAGCTGCTGCCGCTGACCGTGGTCAAGTAACCGACGTGAAAGCCCCCCCTTTCGAGGGGGGGCGGTCATGTCTCCGTGTGCGACGTGACCGAGTTCGAGATGCTCTACTCCGCCCGGTCGGTAAGCGAGTACAAGCAGATCAAAGGCCAGCTGCGCGACCTGTACGGCTGGGTCCCGGTCCCTGAGGACGGGTGGGAGCAGGTACTGCGCGCGCAAGAGGCATTGACCGATCTCGGGCGGCACCGGTCGGTCAGCGCATCGGATCTGTTCGTCGCGGTCACGGCACGTGCCCACAGGCTGACGGTCCTCCACTACGACCGGGACTTCGAGAACATCGCAGGCGTCATCGACGTACGGACCCGCCGGCTGGTGGAACCCGGAAGCGTCGACTGAGTGTCCTGCTGGGCATGAACACGCACAACTCCCAGCCTCCGGCGCCCGCCGGAGGCTGTCTCGGTGGGGTGGCCAAGGCCGTCGCCCTCGTCGTGGTACTGCCGGTGCGGGCCGTGTGGGAGGCGCTCGCCTGGACCTGCCGGACGATCGGGCGGTACGTGCTCGCGCCGCTCGTCACCTACGTGCTGGAACCGGTGGTCCGGGCCGTCGGGTGGGTGCTCGGGTGGCTCCTGCGGATCTTCGTGGTTTGGCCCTGCCAGGTGCTGTGGCGGTACCTCCTCGCACCCGCCGGACGGTTCCTGCACACCTACCTCCTCGCGCCCGCCGGGCGGTTCCTGTACCGCTGGGCGCTGCGCCCCCTCGGACACGCCGTGCTGTGGCTGGCCGCCGTCCTGGTCCGGTACGCCCTCGCGCCCCTGTACCGGCACGTCCTCACCCCGCTGGGCCACCTGATCGCCTGGGCCTGGCGGACGGCCGGGCGGATCCTGCGCGTCCTCGGCTGGGTGCTGATCGGCTGGGCCGCCGTACGGCTCTACCGCCACGTCCTGACCCCCGTCGGCCACGCGCTGCGCGACGCCTGGCGGACCGTGCGCGCGGCCGCGCGGGAGGTCCGGGTCGCGCTCTTCGGGTGACGCCCGGCGGGCACCGGGCGGAACCGCCGAGGTCATGGGCGCGTACTCTGGGTAGTACGACAGCCGTCGGCGCGGCCCCCGATGCCGCCCCCGCTGCGAAAGACGTCACAGGGCGGAGCCTGAGCGCTCGCGCCCCGCACAAGGAGAAGAACCACTGGGCAAGCGACAGCCCGAAGGCCCGCCGCCCGCACCGGCGGTGCAGCGCATCCGACTGCGCTACACCAAGCGCGGCCGCCTCCGGTTCACCAGCCACCGCGACTTCCAGCGCGCCTTCGAACGCGCCCTGCGCCGTGCCGAGGTGCCGATGGCCTACTCGGCGGGCTTCACCCCGCACCCCAAGGTCAGCTACGCCAACGCGGCGCCGACCGGAACCGGGAGCGAGGCCGAGTACCTGGAGATCGCCCTCACCGCGCCCCGCGACCCCCAGCAGCTGCGCGCGCTGCTCGACGAGTCCCTGCCGGCCGGCCTCGACATCGTCGACGCCGTCGAGGCCCGCACCTCCGGCCTCGCCGACCGGCTCACCGCCTCCGTCTGGGAGCTGCGCCTGGAGGGCGTCGAGCTCGCCGAGGCCGAACGCGCCGCGGCGCAGTTCCTCGCCGCCGACTCCGTCGAGGTCCAGCGCCGCACCAAGAACGGCCTGCGGACCTTCGACACCCGCGCGGCCGTGGTCAGCCTCGAAGCTCTTCCGGCGGCGGCTGATAGGCCGCTGGACAATGCCTGTGCGATACTGCGCCTGGTTGTTCGGCACGTGACACCTGCCGTGCGACCCGACGACGTCCTGTCCGGTCTCCGAGCTGTGGCCGACCTGGCGCCGCCGGTCCCCGCAGCGGTGACCAGGCTGGCGCAGGGGCTCTTCGACGAGGAGTCCGGCACGGTGACCGACCCGCTCGCGCCCGACCGCGACGCCGACACGGCCGCTCCACCCACGGCCGCCGTGCCGGCCGACGCGAAGGCGCCGGAAGGTCCCGCGTAGGACCGTCGTCGCCGTGCAGCCCTGGCACTCGGGAGCCACCTGGGTCGGGCCGCGCACAACCTGAAGACTTCCGCCAGGCCGTACGACATCGCGTACGGAACCGGCGGCTCGGACTACAGCTCCCGTGAGGCGCACGCGCCCCGGAGGCCGGCTCCGCGTTCTCTGCGCGGAGCCGTGCCGGACCGGATGTCAGCCGCGGCGCCCGGGAGCGTGACGGGAGAACCCCGCATGCCCCTGAACGTTGATTCCAGCCCCAGCGACAACCTGCCGCCGCGCCGCCGCCGCCGGGTGGCGTCCCGCCCGGCCGGTCCCCCCGGCGGC
>NZ_JAJAUY010000170.1 GCF_020532625.1 Streptomyces antimicrobicus
CGCCGGCGCGGTGGGCGGCGCGACCCTGGCGCTGCACCTGCTGGTGGCCCTGGGGGTCCTGGAGCCGCTGCCGGTGGCGTTCGGCGCGGCGTTCGCCTGGGCCGGGGCCGCCCTGGTGCTGGCGCCCGCCCTCACGGCGCTGCTGAGCCGCCCGGCGGACCGTACGGCGGCCTGACGGCAGCGCGACGCAAAAAGGAAATGCCCCGACCGATTGACGGTCGGGGCATTTCCCTGCGTATATTGAATGTTTCACGCACACGGGCATGCCGAAGTGCGCGAAAAGCTTATGGGGACACGATATCGCGTCAGGAGTGGCATTGTCAACCGAGGAATTCCGGAGCGAGCAGCAATTCGTCACGGCCCTCTACACCCGTCTCGACGACCTGCGCCAGAAGGCCGAACAGGCCGTCGCGCAGGCGCTGCGCGAGGTCGGCAACGGCGCACAGGCACGCCTGGAACGCGATGTCCTGGTCGCCGAACAATCCGGTCTGCTCTCCGCGCTGGATTCCGGTGAGAACGGCCTGTGCTTCGGCCGTCTGGAGTTCTCCGACGGCCGGGACCACCACATCGGCCGTATCGGTGTCCGCGAGGACGACGCCGAGCGCACCCCCCTGGTCCTGGACTGGCGGGCCGAGGTCGCCCGCCCGTTCTACCTCGCCACGGGCCACCACCCGATGGGGCTGCGCCGGCGCCGGCACATCACCACCCGGGGACGGCAGGTCACGGCCCTGCACGACGAGATCCTGGACCTGACCGACACCGAACGCACCGGCTACGAGGGCGCGGACGCGGACGCCGTGCTGCTCGCCGCGCTCGACGCGGCCCGCACCGGCCGCATGCACGACATCGTGGAGACCATCCAGGCCGAGCAGGACCGGATCATCCGCTCGCCGCACCGCGGGGTGCTGGTGGTCGAGGGCGGGCCCGGCACGGGCAAGACCGCCGTGGCGCTGCACCGGGCGGCCTACCTGCTGTACGCCCACCGCGAGCTGCTCGCGCGGCGCGGCGTGCTGATCGTCGGCCCGAACCCGGCCTTCCTCGGGTACATCGGCGAGGTGCTGCCCGCCCTCGGCGAGACCGGGGTGCTGCTCTCCTCCCCCGGAGAGCTCTTCCCCGGCGTGCACGCCACCGGCACCGACCGCCCGGGCGGCGCCGAGGTCAAGGGCCGCGCCGCGATGGCCGACGTCCTCGCGCGGGTCGTCGCGGACCGGCAGCTGCTGCCCGAGGAGGTGCCGGCGGGCACCGGCGAGGACACCGACGTGGTGCCCGAGCCGGCCCTGGAGATCGACCACGACGACTACGGGACCCTGCTGCTGGACCGGACGATGGCGTACGAGGCCCGGGACCACGCCCGGTCCACCGGCCTGCCGCACAACCTGGCCCGCCCGTACTTCGCCTTCCGGATCATCGACGCGCTCACCGAGCAGCTGACGGACCGGCTCGGCGCCGACCCGTACGGCGGCCCGAACCTGCTGGGCCCGGACGACGTCGCGCAGCTGGGCAAGGAGATCGCGACGAGCGGCCCGGTGCACGCCGCGATCGACTCGCTGTGGCCGCACCTGACCCCGCAGCAGCTGATCACCGACTTCCTGGAGGAGCCCACCCACCTCACCGACGCGGACGCCGACCTGATCCGCCGGGCGCCGGGCGGCGCGTGGACGCCCGCCGACGTGCCGCTGCTGGACGAGGCGGCCGAGCTGCTCGGCGTGGACGACACCGCCGAGCGCGCGGCGCGGGAGCGCGAGCGGCTGGAGCGGGTCGCCTACGCGCAGGGCGTGCTGGACCTGTCGGCGGGCTCGGAGAGCTTCGAGTTCGAGGACCAGGAGAACGAGTACCTCGCCGCGCACGACATCATCGACGCCGAGCGGATGGCCGAGCGGCACGAGGAGGCCGACCACCGCAGCACGGCGGAGCGGGCCGCGGCCGACCGCCGGTGGGCGTTCGGGCACGTCGTCGTCGACGAGGCGCAGGAGCTGTCGGCGATGGCGTGGCGGCTGCTGATGCGGCGCTGCCCGACCCGCTCGATGACGCTGGTCGGGGACCCGGCGCAGACCGGCGACGAGGCGGGCTGCGGATCCTGGCAGGCGATCTTGGAGCCGTACGTCGGCGACCGGTGGGAGCTGGTCCGGCTGGGCGTCAACTACCGCACGCCCGCCGAGATCATGGAGGTGGCGGCCGGGGTGCTGCGGGCGCACCACCCCGGTTTCGAGCCGCCGAGCTCGGTACGGTCCACCGGTGTGAAGCCGTGGGTGCGGGCCGCGCCGGACCTGGCGGGCGCGGTCGGCGAGGAGGTGCTGCGCCACCGACCGGCGGAGGGCCGGCTGGCGGTGATCGCACCGCGGCCGCTGCACGCGGAGCTGGCGCCTGCGCTGCCGGGCGTACGGGCGGGTGAGGAGCCGGACCTGACGCGGACCGTGGTGCTGCTGGACCCGCGGCAGGCCAAGGGGCTGGAGTTCGACACGGTGGTGGTCGTGGAGCCGGCCGACCAGGAGCCGAGCGACCTGTACGTGGCCCTGACCCGGGCCACGCAGGCCCTGGGCGTGGTCCATTCGGGCCGCCGCCCGCTGCCGGCGGGCCTGGACCGGCTGGTGGCCGTGGACTAGGGCGTCCGCCGGGGGCCGCCGGGAGCCGATACCCTCGGCGGCACATCTCGAAGGGGGAGGGACGCGATGGGAGCCGCGCGACTGCCGCGCCGTACGGCGCCGTGGGCGAGCGCGGGGGTGGCGGCGGTGGCCGTCGTGGCGGTGGTCTCCTGCGGCCGCTCCGCAGCCCCGGGCCCGGCCGGCGGCGCCGCCGGGCAGCCGCGCCCGACGCCGTCCGCCGCGGCGCAGTGGCCCTGCGCCCCGCGGACCGAGACCGGCCCGATCACCGTACGGTTCCCGGAGTTCGGGCCGCTCGCCGCGACCACCTGGTGCGGGACGACGCCGCCGTCCGGTTCCCGGCCGTCCGTGCCCGGTCCCACCGACGTCCGCCTGTTCGGTGTGCTGACGCCGGGCGACGCGGCGCGGGTGCGCGCGTACCTGGACGACCCGTCGTACGCGTTCGCGCCGAGCGCGCCCGAGCGCGTCCCGCAGGAGCTGCGCGGTTCGCTGCCGCAGGACGCGGTGTGGGTGTCGAGCCGGAAGCTCGACCGTCAGATCACCGGTGGCCGCTACGGCGGGCGCTTCCACCTCGACCGGACGTCGGGCCAGGTGGTCTTCGACTGCCTCGACCCGGTCGCCAAGGACGGGGCGGTTGCGCAGACACCCCCCAACTGAGGAGCCTTTTCGGACAGTTGTCTCCTTCTCTCCTCGTTCGTGAGGAGTAGGCGGAGCCCACCTCCGTGATGATTCGCGGCGCCGTTCCTTACCCCAGGGTGGGGATGTCCTGACATCAGCGAAAGGAACGGCTTTCGTGCGCATGCGACGATTCGCGCCGCTGCTCGCCGCGGGCGTCCTGGCGACCCTGGTCCCGGCCCTCGCGCCGGCCCAGGCGTCGGCCGCCGAGACGACCACCGCCCCCTCTTCGGACATCCTCCGGCAGAAGCCCGACTGGCAGCGCTGCGACCCCGAACTGAGCGCCGCCTACGAGTGCGCGACCGTCAAGGTCCCGCTCGACTACCGCAAGCCCAAGGGCGCCACCTTGGACGTGGCGATCTCCCGGATCAAGGCCGCCGACCCGGCGAAGCGGCACGGGGTGCTGCTGTCCAACCCCGGCGGCCCGGGCGGATCGGGGCTCGACATGCCCCTCCTGCTCGACGAGCACCTGCCGAAGGAGGTCCGCGAGCAGTACGACCTCATCGGCTTCGACCCGCGAGGCGTGGGCCGGAGCAGCCCGATCAGCTGCGGGCTGACGGACGCCGAGCAGAACTGGCTGCGGCCCTACAAGCCGGAGACGTTCACCGCCGACGTGGCGTGGGCGCGCTCGGTCGCCGACAAGTGCCGCCAGCAGGCCAAGGACGTGCTGCCGCACATCACCACCCGCAACACCGCCCGTGACATGGACGTGATCCGCGCGGTGCTGGGCGAGCGCAAGGTCTCCTACCTGGGCTACTCGTACGGCACGTACCTGGGCGCGGTGTTCACGGAGATGTTCCCGCAGCGCAGCGACCGCATCGTGCTGGACAGCGGGGTCGACCCGCAGCGGGCCTGGCGCGGCATGATCCAGGTCTGGGCGGAGGGCGCGGAGCCGGCCTTCCACCGGTGGACGCAGTGGACCGCCCAGCGCTCGGCCGAGTACGGGCTCGGCGACACCCCGGACGCGGTCTCGCGCACCTTCTGGGACCTGGTCGCGCGGGCCGACAAGGACCCGATCCCGTTCGAGGGCCAGAAGCTGACGGGCGACGACATCCGCTCCGCCCGGCCGTACTTCTTCTACCCCCAGCAGGCCGCGGAGCTCGTCAAGGCGCTCAAGGCGGCCGCCGAGGGCCGGCCGCCGGCCGGCTCGGTGCCGGAAGGGTTCCTGCGCGGCCGGGCCGGGGGGCCGGCCGCGGACAACAGCACCGCGGTGTTCCTGGCCGTGGTGTGCGGGGACACCGACGCCTGGCCGCGGGACCCGGAGCAGTACCGGCAGGACGCGGTCCGGGACAAGGCGCGCTACCCGCTGTTCGGGGACTTCGCCTCGAACATCATGCCGTGCGCGTTCTGGGACCGGCCGGCCGAGAAGGCCACGGCGGTCAACAACCGCACGCCCGTCCTGACCGTCCAGAACGAGTGGGACTCCCAGACGCCGCTGACCAGCGGCGAGGGGCTGCACCGCGCCCTGAAGGGTTCCCGGATGGTGCTCGCGGCCGGTGGTGAGGGCCACGGCGTGTACCTGTTCGACCCGGCGTCGTGCGCGAACGCCCCGGTCTCGGCGTACCTGGCCACGGGCCGGCTGCCGTACCAGGACATCACCTGCACCACGCCGCCCGCCGAGGGCGGCCGGCTGACGCAGCCGAAGCCGGCGCCGCCGTTCCCGGGGGCCCCGGACCGCTTCTGACGTCCGGTCGCCGGACCCCGCACCGTCCGTCCCGGGCGGTGCGGGGTCCGGCTCCCACCCGGTGCTCACCCGGGTGCTCACACGGTGAACGGCTTCTGCCGCAGGAAGGCGTCCGAGGGGGTGCCCGTGGTGTAGAAGTTGGGGCTCTGGATGGCCGGCATGTGCTTCTGGATGTCGCGGTGGAACTCGCGGTAGCCGCCGCGGAAGCCGCCGTTGTCCCACACCTTGAGGAGTTTCTCGGTGAACAGTCCGTTGACCGAGCCGTCGGAGGCCAACTGGTTGTCCTGGCAGGCGCCGATCAGCACCGCGTCCGCGGGCTTGCCGTTGCCCTTCTTCAGGCCGCGCTGGAGGTCCTCGAAGAAGGCGCGGTCGCGTTCGAGGATCTGCTCCTGCTTGTCCATCGGCATCACCCGTGCGGCGGCCTCGACCTGCTGCGGGGCGCTGGAGCCGAACTGCGTCTCCAGGGCCTGGGGGCTGAGCAGTTCCTGGACGGACTCGATGCTGGTGCCGCTGTGGCAGCAGTCGAGCACGGCGACGATCCGTACGCCCTGGTCGAAGGCCTGGAACTCCTTGTAGAGCTCGTCGTCGAGGAACTGGCGGTCGAAGAAGACCAGCGTCTCGTCCTTGCGGTCGGTCTCGACGTCCGCGTCGCCGGTGAGGTCGGGCATCTGGCCGCCGTGGCCCGAGTAGGTGAACAGCAGGATGTCACCGCTCTTCAGCTGTCCGGCGGCCTCGCGAAGCTGGGCGGTGATGTTGTCCACGGTCCCGTCGCGGGTCAGGATCAGGGTGTCGGAGAATCCGTTGGCGCGGGCGATCGCCGCCATGTCGCGGGCGTCGTTCTCGCAGGCCACGAGCCGGCCGTTCCAGCCGTCGTACCGGTCGGGGTCGACGCTGTTGAGGCCGATGTGCAGGGACAGACCCTTGGGCATGGGGGCTCCTTGTCGGGCGGGCCGGTCAGGGGGTCGACTGCATGGGTTCCTTGGCCGCCGCGCTCTGAACCAGGGGCGCGGGCACGCCGCCCGATCGGGCCTGCCGCCCGGGTTCCGGGGGGTGGCCGCTGTTCGGGTGGCCCCGCGCACCGCACCGTGAAGGATCCCCTCCGCGCGGTACTTCCATCCTATGAACGCAATTGAGTCCCCGCCGGACCTGGCGGCGCGTGCCGGTGCGCTCTCCGACCGCGCCGGCTACGACGAGGCCTTCCTCGGCCCGGTGATCCCGCTCCCGATGCCGACCTCGCCGGCCGTCGAGACGGTGCTCCTGCCCTACACGCACTTCAGCGTCGTCCACCGGCCCGACCGCCGGCTCGCCGCGGCCACCGCCGTGTGCATCGACGGGGCGCGGCTGCTGCCGGACGTGCCCCGCGAGGACAAGTGGGAGTTCGACCCGCGGCTGCCTGAGTCGCAGCAGGCCGGCAACGACATCTACCGCAACAACACCCTGGACCGCGGACACCTGGTCCGCCGGCTCGACCCGGTCTGGGGCGCCACCGCGGAGGCGAACCAGGCCAACAACGACACCTTCCACTACACCAACGCCGCCCCTCAGCAGGACGTCTTCAACCAGGGCAAGCAGCTCTGGCAGGGCCTGGAGAACTTCCTGCTGGACCACGCCGCCCAGTTCGACCGCAAGCTCACCGTCATGACCGGCCCGGTGCTGCACGAGTCCGACCCGCCCTACCGGGGCATCCAGGTCCCGCTGCGGTTCTGGAAGGTGGCCGCCTTCCTCCAGGGCGGCCGGTTGGCCTCCACGGGCTACATCCTGGACCAGAGCCCGGACCTCACGCGTGACTTCGAACGGGCCATGGCCGGCGCCCGGCCGGGCGACCCGCCGCCGCTCGGGCCCTTCCGCACCTTCCAGGTGCCCGTCTCCGACATCGTCGAGCTCACCGCCCTGGACTTCGGACCGCTGCCGGCCGCCGACCTGATGCCCGTCAGCCGGGCGCCGGTGGAGCGCTGGAAGCGGCTGGAGTCGCACGACGACATCGTCCTGGGGAAGTGACCGGGAGCGCGATGTCCGACGCCACGATCGTCTACGTCCACGGCAACGGCAACAAGGTCCGGCGCGAGCTGCTGAAGTCCCGCTGGGACCGCGCCCTGTTCGGCGCGGACCTCGGCCCCGCGTCGCGGATGGCCTACTGGGCCGCGCTCCGCTACGCCGAGCCGCTGCCCGACGACGGCGGCGCCGACCCGTCGGAGGGCGGCGCGCGGAACGAGCGGGAGCTGCCGGTGGCCGGCCTGCCCGAGACGCCGGAGGAGTTCGTCGAACGCACCCTGGGCGAGGTCCGCTCGTCGGCCGGGCCGGCCACCGGCCCGGCCACCGAAACGGCCGCCGGGTCCGCCGCCGGTCGGCGGGCCGGCGAGCCGGCCGGGGAGACCCGGCTGGCGCGCTGGCTGGCCCGGATGACGTACGCGGCGCAGACCCTGGACCGGGGCGAGGACGGCGGGCCCGCCCCGGCACCCGGGGAGGGGCAGCGGGTGCTGCCGCTGCCGCTGTTCCTGCGCTCGCCGGTCTTCAAGTCCCTGCTGCGGCACACCTACGAGGACGTCCACGCGTACTTCTTCGGCGGCTTCGGCGAGGCCATGCGGGAGACCGTCCGCGCCCAGCTCGCCGCGGCCGGTGGCGGTCCGCTCGTCGTGGTCGGGCACAGCCTCGGCACGATCATCGCCTACGAGGTGCTGCGCGAGGAGCGGCGCCGGGACGTCGACCTCTTCGTCACCGTCGGGTCCCCGCTCGGCATCACCGAGATCCAGGACCTGCTGGTGCGGCCGCCGGCCGTCCCGGCGTGCGTCAAGGCCTGGTGCAACGCCTCGGACCTGCGGGACCTGGTGGCACTGGACCACTGGCTGCGGGCCGAGTACCCGCCCCCGGCACGGGTCACCGACCACCTGGTGCGCAACGACAGCGCCAACCACCACGGGATCAGCGAGTACCTGGCCAGTGCCCCGGTCCAGTCGCAGGTCAGGGCGGTGTTCGGCCGCCTTGCAGGCGCTCCGGCCGGGTGAAACCATGACAGATATCAGGCCGTCCGTCCTCCCGCGCCGCAGCGGCGGCAGTGCAGGTGCGCTATGTCGCTCACCGATACCGAGTGGGACCTCGTCACCGAATGGGCCCGGGACCACCTGCTCCTCACCACGGAACCGGGTCCCCGGCTCAGGCAGTGGTTCGACGCCGAATTCGTGGGCCGGCTGCCGCTCGGTCCGCGGGCCGGTGAGAACGCCGTCGCCCTGGTCGAGGCGGTCCGCAACGAGGGCGTGGGCCTGCAGCTGGTGCTGCTCCAGGCGCTGTCCGGCCAGGACTCGCTGACCTCGTTGCCCGCGGGCAGCATGGTGCAGAGGTTCGAGAGGGAACTGGCCGAGGCCGCCCGGCTGGACCGTTCGCCCGAGGACCACTTCCTGACCACCGTCCTGAAGAACGGCGCCGAGGTGTTCCTCGACCGGGCCGATCTGCGCCGGAGCATCCGGGAATTCATCGAGGACCCCGACAAGACGGTCCTGGTGGTCGACGGCGAGCCCGACAGCGGGCGCTCGTACACCTACAGCTTCATCCGCCACCTGGGGGCCCACTGCGGGTTCCGCCCGGTGCGGGTGACGCTGGAGCGCACGTCGACGGCCCAGGAGGTGGTCCAGCGGCTGGCCGAGTACGTGGCCGACCCCCATCCGGCGGGGTCCCGCATCTCACCGTTGAACCCGACACAGTTGAACGATCCACTGCCCTCGCTCGGCAACGCCGTGCACCGCATCGTCAGCCAGGCCACCGCCGCGACCGAGCAGTTCTGGCTGGTCCTGGACGAGTGCGACAAGCTCGACGCCACCTCGGACGTCTGGGACTGCATCGGCAAACTGGCCCTGGCCGTCTACGAGCACACCCCGGTACGCCGCAGGTCCGCGCCCCGGCTGGTGCTGCTGGGCTACTCCCCCACCGTGCGGCAGCTGCCGTACGAGGTCGGCAAGAACGAGGTGCGGGACACCGCGCGGATCGCCGGGCCGGAGGACCTGCAGAAGTTCTTCCGGGAGTTCTTCGCCGCCACCCCGCCCCCCGGCGGCCAGGCCCCGGCCGGCCCGGAGCAGGTCGAGGCCCTGGTGGGCGCCGTCCTGCCGGCCGTGCTGGAGGCGAGCCGCGGTCCCGGCCCGGACTGCTACATGCGCAAGGTGTGCACGGCGGCCGAGGAGACCGTCCGGCTCTACCGCTCCCTGGGCCCGGGCGCGGACTTCACCGCGCGCCTGGGCGAGCGGCTGCGCCGCACCGCGGCCGCCCCCGGCCCGCCGCCGGTCCCCGACCTGCGGGCCGCCTACCGGGCCGCCGCCTGTCTGCTGACCCGGTTCACGCCCGCGACCCTAAGGCTGCCCGGCGAGGCGGAGCCCACCGGACGGGCCGACCTCGAACTGGTCGGGGACTGCCGGACCGTGGGCACCCGGGCCACCGTCGACTGGGTGCTCAAGCCCGCCGTCCGCGACACGGCGCTGCGCTCGCTCGCCGGTCCCGAGCAGGCGCGCCTCGCCCTGCGCGCCAACCTCGACCACGTCCCGCCCGGGCCCGGCCCCGAGCGGACCGCCCTGGCGTACCTGAGCGGCACTCCCCCGGACCTGGCGCAGCAGGGCGCCGAGGAGCTCGCCCACACCCTCCAGGCCGTCCTGTGGCTCGACCGGATCCCCGGCATCACCGGCATCCCCGACCCGGCGGAGGTCCAGCGGACGCTGGAACGGGCCCGGCTCGCGCAGCCGCTGGAGCGCCTGGTGCGCGACGCCTTCCAGGGCCGGACCGCCGAGCTGGCCGAGCTGCGCGCCTACCTCGGGCTGCCGGAGCACCGCCCCACCTGGCACGGCCGGCGGCTGCCGCTGCCCGAGCAGCCGCAGGCACCGGCCGCGGGCCCCGCGCCGGGCGCCGGCCTCGTGCCGCCGGTGCTGGTCCAGGGGCCGGGCGGGATCGGCAAGAGCACCCTGCTGGCCAAGCTCCTGCTGGACGCCGTACGGGACGTCCCCGGCGGCTTCCCGCACGCCTACGTCGACTTCGAGCGGCCCACCCTCTCGGTGCACGAGCCGGCCACCTTGATCGCCGAGATGGCCCGCCAGCTGGGCGTCCAGTACCCCGCGCACCGCTCGGAGTTCGACGTGCTGGCCCACGCGTGCGAGGAGGCCGCCGGCACCCACCGCGCCGAACAGGGCACCGTGGAGGAGCTCTACGCCCTGTCCACCACCCGGGGGACCGTGGCCCGGCGGACGTCCTCGGGGGTGCACCAGCTGGCGGCCGCCCGGGAGGCGGACCTCGCCCGGCGGCTGGGCGCCCTCGTGCTCCGGGTGGCACCGGGCCCGGCGGGCGGCGAGCCGCCGCCGCTGGTCGTCGTGATCGACTCCTTCGAGGAGGCCCAGTACACCGGTTCGCCCGCGCTGGGCCGGATGTGGGCCGTCTGGGCGGCCTTCCAGGACACCCACCCGCGGATGCGCAGCATCGTCTCCGGGCGGCTGGTGGACCACCCGGGGCGGCCGGTGCAGCCCCGCGTCATCGCACTGGGCGGCCTCGACCGCGCGGCCTCGGTGGCGCTGCTGACCTCCTGCGGGGTGCGGGACGCGCAGCTGGCCGGGACGCTCGCGGACCGGATCGGCGGGCATCCGCTCAGCCTCAAGCTCGCCGCGCGGGCCGTGGTGGAGGAGCAGGACCGGACCGGGGCGCCGAGCCGGCTGGTCGAGGACCTGGCGGCCGAGCAGCATCTGCTGCACTCGGTGGACCGGATGCTGGTCCAGGGGTTCCTGTACGAGCGGATCCTGCGGCACATCCCCGACCAGGACGTCCGCGCGCTGGCCCAGGCCGGCCTGGCGCTGCGCACCGTCACCCCGGAGCTGGTCCGCGAGGTCCTGGCCGGCGCCTGCGGTCTGGTCGTGCCCGACGCCGAGGAGGCCGAGCGGCTGTTCGGCGGACTGGCCCGGCTGGACCTCATGGAACCGGCCGGGCCCGGGGCCGTACGGCACCGCGCCGATCTGCGCTCGCTGACGCTGCGGCTGGCCGACCGGGACCGGACGGACCTGATGCGGGCCGTCGGGCAGCGGGCGGTGGCGTACTACGAAGCGCGCGAGGGCCCTCAGGCGCGGGCCGAGGAGATCTACCACCGGCTGCGGCTGGGCGAGAACCCGCGCGCGGTGGAGCGGCGCTGGCTGCCCGGCGTCGAACGGTTCCTCGCGGGCGCCGACCAGGACATGGCCGGCCGTTCCGCCGCCTACCTGTCCGGGCACCTCGGCGGGCACGCCCCGGCCGAGGTGCTGGCCGAGGCCGACCTGGAGGACTGGGAGAAGATCACCGCCCGCGAGGTCGAGGACCTCCTCGCCCAGGAGTACCCGCAGACCGCGGCGGAACGCCTGGCGGCCCGCAGGCCGTGGACGACCGGCAGCCCGCTGCACCCGCTGTGGGTGGAGACGCTGTCCCGGCTCGGCCGCCGCGGCGACGCCCGGGCCGCCGCCGACGAGGCGGCGTACCACGCCGCGGAGGCCGGGTTCCCCGACCTCCAGCTGGAGCTGCTGCTGCAGTCGGCGCGCCTCGCCGAGGAGGACGGCGACCGGGCGGCGGCCGAGCGGAGCCTGACCGTCGCCGAGCAGGTCGCCTCGGGCCTGGGCCGCGACTTCGAGGCGATGGGGGCGCTGCTGGCCCGGTCCCGGCTGGGCGGCACGGCGGGCCGGCGGGACCCGGAGGTCTCGGGCCGGCTCGCCGAGCGGCTGCGGCGGCTGCCGGACGAGCAGCTGGCCCGGCAGCCGGCGCTGGTGGGGGGGGGCCGCGCGGGGGGGGCCCCCGAGGGCCCCCGGG
>NZ_JAJAUY010000171.1 GCF_020532625.1 Streptomyces antimicrobicus
CGACCCATCTCCTCAGGAGGCACGTTGTGACACCGGTCCAGACGCAGCCGCAGCCCCGTTCGGCCCACGCCACCCCCGCCACGCCCGCCGCCCCCCTGGACCGGGGAGGGCTCCGGATCGGCGACCACATGACCGTCGAGGTGGCCCTGGCCGTCATGGCAGGCGCCCGCGCCGGGCGCCTGCTCGTCTGCGACGACGACGGCGTGTGCACCGCACTGGTCACCCCGGCCCAGCTCACGGCCGTGCGCGACAGCCCCTCGTACACGGACCACCTCCGGCTGCGCGACCTCCCCGGCAGCGGCGCCGTCCCCGCCTGAAGCCCCGCACCGCAGTGGTCCGGCTCCTCCCCTCTCCTCCCTGCTCCTCTCCCGGCCCCCTCGCCCCGCCCCCTCCCCGCTCCTCTCCCTGTGAGGCATCGTGCGCTGTGTCATCGCCCGCTTCCCCTTCGACCTCACCAAGGACGGCGTCCTGGAATCCCTGAAGGGCGTCAAGCCCGAGGAGATCACCGGCGAGTCCGTGATCATCGGCCGCCGCGCCTACCCCGCCAAGCAGGTGGGCCAGGTCGTCACCGGGCAGGACCGCCGCGACTTCACCACCGGTGAAGTCCTCCGGGCCATGACCAAGCTCGGTTTCACCTGCCGCGGCCTGCCCCGGCCCCCCGCACCGCTCCACCCCTCCGACCCGTTCCGGCGCGCTTCCGTCCTGCTCGGCGCCCCCGCGACCGCCTGACCCCGGCCGCCCACACGGCCGACACCGTCGGAGTACTCCCCCGCGTCCCGTCCTCGCCCCGCCGGCCGTCCGGCGGGGCGAAGTGCTGCCGGGGCGGGGGCTTCGGGGCGGGTGACACAGGAGGCGGGCGCGGTGGCGGCGCCGGCAGATGGTGTAGTAGTTCCTTCGGGGCCCTGGTGCCGTACGGCGCCAGGGCCCCTCGACGCGTTCCGCAGAGAGGCGCACATGACAGCAGACGACTCGTACGACCGTCTCGACGACGACTACCCCGCCTACACGATGGGCCGCGCCGCCGAAATGATCGGCACCACCCCGAGCTTCCTCCGCGCCATCGGAGAGGCCCGCCTGATCACCCCGCTGCGCTCCGAGGGCGGCCACCGCCGCTACTCCCGCTACCAGCTGCGCATCGCCGCCCGCGCCCGGGAACTCGTCGACCAGGGAACCCCCATCGAGGCCGCCTGCCGCATCATCGTCCTGGAGGACCAGCTCGAAGAGGCCCAGCGCATCAACGCCGAGTACCGCCGCGCGGCGACCCGGCAGTCCGATCAGGACGCCACCGACTGAAGCGGTTCCCCGCACTTCACCTGACAGGGATCACCATGCTCGACTTCCACGAGTTGGCGCCGGACGGCGAGGGCAACGGGGAGGACGTCGGGAGCATCGGCGGCATCGTGGACGCACTACCTCCGGGTGGCCAACCGGCACGGCAGCGCGGTCGGCTTCCCGCTCCACTGGATCGACGAGCGCCTGGACACGGTCGCCTCGGTCGCGTTGCCCGCGGGGCACGAGATCCGGCCCCGCGGCGTCTTCCACGACGACGAGCACGGCGGGTTCGTCCGGTACCTGGACTGCCTGCACCGGCGCCGCAGTTGGCGGGGCGAGGAGACCGAGCCGCCGATGGACGAGCACACGCTGCTCCGGCGACCGGGCGACGGCGGGGTCGCGTACGACGACGGCCAGTTCGACCACTTCGAGGTCACCTTCAGGAAGGTCGACCGCGCCAGCGACGCCTACGACGCGGACCACTACCGGTACTACGAGAGCGTCCCCAGGTACGTCTAGGACCTCCGCGTATCCGCCGGATGTCCGGCGGATCTCTGCCCGACCTAGCCGCCGGTCGTGCCGTCGAGCATCTCGCGCAGGATGTCCAGGTGGCCGTTGTGGCGGGCGGTCTCCTCGGTGAGGTGGAGGAGGATCCAGCGCAGGTCGACGTGGAGGCCGTTGCGGATGGTCCCCTTGGCCCGCTCGGCCAGGTCGTGCCCGGCGACCAGTTCCCGGTAGCGGGCGCTCTGTTCGGCGTACTCGTCGAGCAACTGCGGGAGCGGGAACTCGACGGCGATGCGCATCTCGCGGTCCGGGTCCTCGTCCGTCATGGGGGCCCGGTCCTCCTCGCCGAGGAAGACCACTTGGAACCAGTAGTACTCGACCCAGCGGAGATGGTTGATCACCCCGCTCATGGTCATCAGCGGTGAGCCCGGCAGGAGCGCCTTGCGGGCATTCTCCGCGGAGACGCCGTCGCACTTGGCGCGGGCGGTGTCCCGTGCGTAGTCGAGGAACGTGGTGAGCTGGGTGCGCTCGTCCCACGCGGGCGGTGTGTCGTCGATTCTCGTCATCGCGCGAAGCGTCCCCGACCCCGCGAGCGCTGTCGAGGCATTTACGACGGGCCGACGTACTCGAAGACGCCGCCGTGCGGGTGCCGCAGCACCGCGCGACGGCCGTTCGGGGTGGGCTGCACGGGCATCACGACCTCGGCGCCTGCCGCCGTCGCCGCCTCGACCGCGGCGTCGAGGTCGGCGGCCACGAGGGTCGCCGCCACGCCGGCGACACGCTGCACCGCCTCGTCCGACCCGGCGAACAGCAGGAACGGCCCGACGCCGGCCAGGTCGACCCCGGCGAACGCGAAGCGCGACGCGGTGCTGCCGGTCAACTTCTCGTAGAACGGCACAGCCGCGTCCAGATCCTCGACACGCTGCCGCACGACCACCGATTCAATAGCCATGGCCGACATCATCACATCCTCACCGGCGTACGGGCGAGGCGCCCTGTCCGCAGCAACGGGCAGCCGTGCCAGCGGAGTTCGCTTCCCTACGGTCCCCGCTCCGGCGTCACGGCCGGAGGAACTAGGTTGCCCGTCGTGATCACTCAAATCGTGACGCTCGTCGGCGTCGTCATCGGTGCTCTGACCTCGTTCCTGGCGGCGACCGCGGCCGAGCGCGCCCGGCACCGGCGGGCGCTGGCCACGCGGTGGGACGAGCGCAAGTTGGAGACGTACATCGAGTACGCGTCGTGCGTGAAGGAGATATCCGGCACCGCCAAGCGGGCGCGGCAGGCGGGTGAGGGAACGGAGGAGCGGCAGACGCACCTGGCCGCGATGGAAGCGGCGGAGCTGCGCCGGTCGGTGCTGTTCGAGACGTTGGTGCTGCTGGCCTCGCCGGCGGCGGTCGAGGCCGCGCACGCGGTCAACCTCGTGCTGTGGGAGCAGGAGATCGCCACGCGGCGGAACGAGGACACCACCGCGGACGCGACGCTGGTGGACCTGATGAACGCCTACCACGAGCAGGCCCGGCTCGATCTGGGCATCCCGCGCGGCGCGTTGCCGGGCTGAGGAGCCGATGACGGCGACTTCGAGCTCGCCGCAGTGCATCGCCGTGCTCGCACTGAAAGCGAGACCGGTCAAAAGCAAAATGCTTTTATCTTTAAAATGCGAACAGCTACACCCTTTCGGGGGCATGCCCGCTCAACGATGTTCCACCTATCCTTGCACGAGCGGTGCGTGTGATTCCCATATGGGAATCACGGGCACCGCATTTCGGGAACACGAGCAAGATGTGGAGGCGTGGATGGCTGTCGCGAATGGTGTCCGGGCGAGCGAGATCCCGGGTGCGGTCTGGGTAAAGGCACAGGCCTCCGTGGGGGCCGGCGAGTGCGTCGAGGTGGCGGGCCTCCCGGAAGGGGAGGTCGCCATCCGCAACTCGCGACACCCGGAGGGCCCGGCCCTGATTTTCACCAAGGCGGAGATGCGCGCGTTCCTGGAGGGCGCAAAGGGCTACGAGTTCGACCGCTTCGCCGACTTAGCGTAGACACCTAGCGCCACGCTCTGGCCATAGGTTGTGGCGGCAGGCATTCACCGTGCATTCTGGGTTCAATTCGTGTGCTTTTTGAATCCTCGGAGTGTGGATGCCTGCCGCCCGTAAGGCCTGGCCCGGGTTGTGTGCCCCCGTGGTCCGGATACAGACCCCTGACGAGCAACGTCCCGCCAGCCGACTGCTGGGCGACGAACTGCGGTTCCACCGGGAACGCCTCGGGTACACCCTGGCGGACGCCGCGCAGAGGATCCGAGCCTCCACATCGAAGATCAGCCGGCTGGAGCGCGGTGAGAGCCCCGCGAAGCCCCGCGACGTCTACGAGCTCGCGGAGTTCTACGGCCTGTCCCGTGAACAGCGCAGTCAGCTCGACCAGTTGCTCGCACAGACCGGCAACGCCGACACCTACGCGCGCTTCGCCGACGTCACCCCGAACTACCTGAGGCGCCTGATCCGTCTCGAGGGGCATGCGCAGAAGATCTCCGTGTTCGAACCGCGCGTGGTGCCCGGGCTGCTGCAGACCGAGGCGTACGCCGACGCGATCGTACGGCTCACCGAGGCCCACCTCTCGGACAGCGCCATCAAACGGATCGTCGAGCTGCGCATGCAACGCCAGTTGCTGCTCACCCAGGGTGGACCGCTCCTGGACGCATTGATCAGCGAGGACGTCCTGCGACGGCTCTTCGGTGACCCGTGCGTGATGGTGGACCAGATGGAGTACCTCCTGCACGCGACGCAGAGCAAGGGGATCAACGTCCGCGTCGTGCGGGCAGCCGCCATGGTGTCCCCGTATCCGATCTACCACCTGACGTTCGCCGACGTCGACAGCCAAGAACTGGCCTACGTGGAACACCTGGACGGTGCTCACTACGTCACGCAGAAGCAGCAACTCGACAAGTACCGCCGACTACTGGTCCACGCACGGGCCAATGCACTGGGCCGCGAGGACAGCATC
The DNA here is from genome assembly GCF_020532625.1 of Streptomyces antimicrobicus. Classification (GTDB taxonomy): domain Bacteria; phylum Actinomycetota; class Actinomycetes; order Streptomycetales; family Streptomycetaceae; genus Streptomyces; species Streptomyces antimicrobicus. Next base: position 4,768 of record NZ_JAJAUY010000171.1, read on the forward strand.
CGCGTTCTGACCGAGCTCCGAAACCATTGGGAGAAGCAGGGCGACGGGGGCAGGTCGGCCTGAGCCGCCCGGCACGACGAGCCCCCGTCGGCTTCACCGTGGCGGGCTCACACCGGGACGCGGCCGACTCCGCCCCATTCCACCCAGTCGTTCGGTCGGAGGTGGAGGGGCGGGGGCATCGAGTCCGGCTTCCAGTCGATCACGTCCATCAGGCCTTCCGGCTCGATCTCCAACGGATCGAAGAAGCGGCGCACTTCGTGCTTCTCCCGCACACGCCCCCAATGGCCCTGGGTGACGTCTTCCATGAGCTGCGTGACGCCCTGTCGCACTGCAGGGTCGTCGCTCACGAGTTGGCAGACGACCATGTAGCTGCCCGGCGCCAGTTGCCCTGCGACTCTCTTGATCAGGGCCGCGGGGTCGTCCTCGTCGTCGGTGTCGGGCAGGCAGTGCAGCACCGAGACGAACAACGCGGCGATGGGCTGCTCCCAGTCCAGAAAGCCCTCCGTGGCGTGCCGGATGTCTTCGGTCCGGCGCATGTCGTAGCCGAGAACCATGGTGTTCTCGTTGTCGTCCAAGGAGGTGCGGGCATGAGCGAGGACCATGGGATCGTTGTCCACATAGACGACCTTGGCACCCGGACGCACGCGCTGAGCCACTTCATGCACGTTGTCCTGTGTGGGTAGTCCGGATCCGTGGTCGAGGAACTGACTGATCCCCTTCTCTGCCGCCAGGTCGCGTACCACCCGTCTGAGAAAATCCCGGTTCGTTCGCGCCAACTGTTGCGTACTTGGCGCGATCTTCAAAAGCTCGCTGCACGCCTGGCGGTCGACTTCGTAGTTTTCCGTTCCCCCGAGCAGCCAGTCGTACATACGTGCGGCACTTGCCTGGCTGGTGTCGATAAAGCGAGTTTCTGCTGTCTCCCCAAGGCTCATACGCGCGCTCCCGTAAGCCCGGATCCCGGGCGGGGTCTCGTGGATGTAGGGAAACATCGTAGGAGCGCGGATAGTGGCAGGCTAGTCGCTCTAAAGGACGTTGTCGGGGCGGATACGCGCCACGGCCGGCGCGGGCGGTGACCGGCGCACCCGTACGGTGACGGTGTGCGCCGATGCCCCAGGCCGTCAGCGCCGTGGTCAGCTCTCGAACAGGGCGTCCAGATCCCGTTCGGCGCCGCGCAGCAGCGCCCGTGCGGCGTGGTCCGTCAGTCCCATGAGACTGGCCGCGTGATCCACGGACATGCTGAGGTGATGATGCAGCACCATGATGTCCGCCTGGTCGTCACGCAGGACGGCGTGCAGCTTCCCGCCGCGACCCGTACGCCCCGCGATCCGGCGGCCGGTCTCCGCTCTGAGGTCCCGCCACACCGCGGCCGCCGGGCACTCGCTGCCCAGCACCGCGGTCCATCGGCCTCGCAGGGAATCCAGTACGGCTTCCACGCAGCGCAGGGCCGACAGGGGGTCTTCGACGCGCACGTGCGCGTAGCGCAGGTACGCCGTCAGGTTCGCTTCGCAGAATGCGGCAAACTCCAGCCGGAATCTCGGGGGCGGCCTCAGCCCTCCGTGGGCGATCGCCGCCCACGTCCCTTGAGCCGGTCTGGATGCCTGCTGGCGAACACCGTCGCGCCGACGCTGTCGGCAGCATCTGCAGCGTGGTTCCAGTGATGGCGCGGCCATCACGCGCTCCCCTTCCACCCGGGCGGGGCGTGTCCGCCCCGCACGTCAAGGCCAGCAGTCGAAGGCGGGTGGGCGCCGTCGGACGCCCACCCGGATGAGGCCTTCAGCCCCGGCGGAAGCGGACGACGCGGATGAAGCTGCCGCGGGACAGCCTCACGAGCGCCCACAGGCCGGGCGGCACCAGGGGCCAGAGCCCGGGCTCCTGCATGAGCCCCGGGTAGACCCGCAGGAGGAAGAACCCGACGAGGACCAGCACGACGACGATCACCAAGCTGGCGCACAGGCGGACATCGACCAGCGCTGCGCTTCGGGTTTCACCTCCTTGCCGGCCAGGGATAATCCCCAGAGGAACAACCGGGGCCCCATACGCCTTGCGGATGTCTCCGAAGGTCATCAAAACCTCCTCTTAGGTAGGCGATGGCCGTTGCGTGGCCCCGGGTGGCACCCCGGGGCCACGTTCATTGCGGCCGCCATCGCCCGGCCGCATCTCGTGTGGAAACCATAGCGGCAGATCGCAATCGCCCAATCCAACTTTCGGGGACTTCCCGGCATGCAAGTCCCCTTTTATGCAAGCCCGTTGAAATTGAACAGCTCAGGCGGTTCGCTGTCCGCGCATGCACGTGCACATGGGAAAATCGCAAAGATGCGAGAGCGAATCCAGCGCCGGCAATCCGCACGGCAGGCCGCGAAGTGCCTTTACTCGGCAAAGAGGTTGATCGGTACGGGGAATCTCCTGGGAAGCCTCCCGAGTGACACGCCACTCAATTCGCCTGTCCGTTCGCCTGTCGACGCCATGCTCGCCCGCCGGATCTCAGGTGGGCGGGGGCGCAGCGCCGGGGCGCCGCGGTCGGCTCGTCCGGCCGAGGAGTGGGCGAGGCCCCAGGTCCTGGGACCTGGGGCCTCGCCGTGAGCGGTCGGACGGGAGTGGTCAGGCCTGGGGCGGCGGGGGGTCCTGAGGGCGGTTGTGGCCCAGTTGGTCCTTCAGCCTCTCCTGCGCCATGTCGACCTGGCTCTGGTACTTGTTCTGCGTCTTGTCGTCCACGAAGTCGCCGGCCCTGTCGATCCCCTGGCCGGCCTTGTCCTCGTGGCCCTTGAGCATCTGCTTGAGCTTGTCCATCACAGACATCGCGGCCCTCCTAGCCGTGGCCCCCTGTCCGGTCCAGGATCGCGCCCCTGCGGCCGGAGCGCATCCGCAGACCCCGCCGGGCGGGCCGGGGAGGCGGACCGGTCAGTGGTAGGCGTGGACGACGGCGTGGCCCTTGCCGCGGGCGATCATCCACTTGTTGACCGGGGTCGTGACCAGGAAGGCGACCACGAAGCCGCCCAGCAGGGCGGTCCAGAACAGCGCCTGGTCCAGATGGGCGTCCATGGCGCCCGGGACCAGGGCGATGATGCCGTTGTCGACCAGTTCCATCACCGCGATCGAGACGGTGTCCGCCGCCAGCGCGACCTTGATCGCCGACTTCAGGTCCAGGCCGCCGCGGCGGACCGCCAGCAGCGTGAGCGCGTAGCCGAAGACGAAGGCCAGGACGACGGCCAGGACCATGGTCGGCACGTTTCCCCAGGCCAGGGCCGTGCCGATGACCATGCCGAGGATCTCGCCGATGGCGCAGCCGGTCAGGCAGTGGAGGGTGGCCTTCGCCGCGGCGGACCAGGTCACCGCCCCGCCGCCGTGGCCGCCGTGCCCGTGGTCGCCGTGGTGGGCGTTCGTGTTCGTGTGGTGCGCGTGTGCCGAGTGGTCCATGACGTCTCCCCGTTCCCGTGCGTCCAGAGTGCCCCCGTTCCCGGGCTCACGACAGTGAACGGTATACCCCCGGGGGGTATTCCGCCAAGGGTTGCGGGCCCCCGCCACCCCGCGATGATCAAGAACGGCTATCGTCCTGCCCATGAGCGACGGCATCGGCGATCAGGACGCGCTGGCACGGCAGTTCGAGGAGCACCGGCCGCACCTGCGGGCGGTGGCCTACCGGATGCTCGGCTCGCTCAGCGAGGCCGAGGACGCCGTGCAGGAGGCGTGGCTGCGGCTGAGCCGGTCCGACGCGGACGCCGTACGGAACCTGGGAGGCTGGCTGACCACCGTGGTCGGCCGGGTGTGCCTGGACATGCTGCGCTCGCGCGGCGCGCGGCGCGAGGAGGCCCTCCACGACCAGGAGGGGCGGGTCCGGGTGCCCGACCCGGTCCTGAGCGGCCCGGACGGCATCGACCCGGAGCAGGAGATCCTGCTGACCGACTCCGTCGGCATCGCGCTGATGGTGGTGCTGGACACCCTCTCGCCCGCCGAACGCCTGGCGTTCGTCCTGCACGACATGTTCGCCGTGCCCTTCGACGAGATCTCCGAGGTCCTGGACCGTACGCCGGCCGGTACGCGGCAGCTCGCCAGCCGGGCACGCCGCCGCGTGCAGGACGCGACCCCGGCCGCCGACACCGATCCGGCCCGCCGCCGGGAGATCGTGGACGCGTTCCTGGCCGCGGCGCGCGGCGGGGACTTCGAGGCCCTGGTGGCGCTGCTCGACCCGGAGATCGTGGCGCGTTCGGACGGCGGCGCCCTGCGGCCGAGCCTGCTGCGCCGCGGCGCGGCCGAGGTCGCCTCGCAGGCGATCACGTTCGCCCGGTTCGCCGAGGCGGCCCACCCGGTGCTGGTCAACGGCAGCCCGGGCGCGCTGGAGCTGGCGGCGGACGGGACGCCGATGACGGTCTTGGCGTTCACGGTGCGGGGCGGGCTGATCACCGCCCTGGACATCCTCGTGGACCCCGAGCGGCTGGCCGCCCTCGACCTGGGCGGCGTACTCGGCCGGTGAGGACCCCGGGCGAACCGGGCCGGAACGGACCGGAGCCGGGGTCCGGGTCCTGCCCGGCCCCCGGCCCCCGGCCGACGTATCGTCAGTAGGCCACCGTGATGCGGGCCTTGGACGTGGCGCCCTGCTCCAGTTCGTCCACGAAGGCCACCGCGTAGTCCTCGGCGCTGATCCGGCTGTTGCCGTCGGCGTCGGACAGCAGCCAGTCGCCACCGAGGCGGAAGGTGCCGGTCCGCTCGCCCGGGGCGATCTCGGCGGCCGGGGAGACGTAGACCCAGTCGAGGTCGTCCACCGTCCGCAGGGAGGTGAGGACGGCGTCGTGGGTCAGCGCCTCGTTCTTGTACACCTCGGGGAAGCCGGGGGTGTGGACGAGCTTGGTGTCCTCGGCGACCAGCAGGCTGCCGGCGCCGCCCACCACGGCCAGCCGCTCCACTCCGGCCGCCCGGACGCCCTTGAGCAGGGCCTCGTAGAGCGCGGTGAAGGGCTCCAGCGGGTTCGAGCCGTCGCGCGGCGGGGAGACCGCCGAGACGACCGCGTCGTGCCCGGCGGCGAGCTCGGCCACGGCCTGCGCGTCGGCGGCGTCGCCGGCCACGCCCGTGGCTCCCGTCGCAGCCTCGGGGACCCGGCCGGAGCGGGACACCGCCGTCACCTCGTGGCCGCGGGACAGCGCCTCGGCGGCGATGCGGGTGCCGATCATGCCGGTGGCGCCGAACAGGACGATCTTCATGGGAGGCCCTTTCAGAGGGGGGCGAGCGGGGGGGCGGGATCACCGCCGCACCCAGCTTCGCACTTCCCTTTTGAAAGCACAACCTTTTAGTTAGTGCTGTTGACGTGCATCGACTCCGCCCTCACCGGCCTGCGGCACGCGCACCACCACCAGGCTCGTGTCGTCGTCCGTGTCGCCCGTCACCGTCGACACCAGGGCGTCCGCCTGCGCTTCGGGGTCCGCCGTCACCAGCGCCTCGGCCGTCGCCCGCAGCACGGCGAGGGACTCGTCCAGGCCCACGTGCCGGCGCTCCACGAAACCGTCGGTGTACAGCAGCAGCGTGTCGCCGGGGGCGAGGGTCACCGAGGACTCCGCGTAGGTGCTGCCGGACACGGCGCCCAGCAGGATGTTCTGCGGCCCCTGGAGGAACCGGGCCCGCCCGTCGCGGATCAGCAGCAGCGGCAGATGACCCGCGCTCGCCCAGCAGAGCCGGTGCTCGACCGGGTCGTACTCCGCCACCACACCGGTCGCCGTCGGGTGGTCGGGGGTGGCGAGGGCGACCTCGTTGAGCCAGGTCATCAGCGAGCCGGGGTCCGCGCCGGTGATGGCGAGACCGCGCAGCGCGTGCCGCAGGCCGACCATGGCGCTGGCGGCCTCGATGCCGTGGCCGGCCACGTCGCCGACGGCGAGCACGACGCGCCCGTCGCCCAGCTGCAGCACGTCGTACCAGTCGCCGCCGACCCGGTGGTCCGCCACGGCGGGCCGGTAGCGCACGGCGACCTGCAGGCCCGCGGCTTGCCGGACCGAGGGCGAGATCGCCTGCTGGAGCCGCAGCACCAGGTGCTCGCGGACCAGGGCGTCGGTCCGCGCGGCCGAGAGCCGGTCGGCGCTGGCCGACAGGGCGAGCTCGGCGTGGTGCTGCGCGGACACGTCCTGGTAGACGCCGACGAGGCCGGTCAGCGCGTCCCCGGCCAGCAGCGGCTCGGCCGCGATGCGCACGTGCCGCACGCCGCCGTCGCCGCGCACCACCCGCACCAGCGCCCATCCGCCCGTGTGGCGGTCCACCAGGCCGGACAGCAGGTCGTGGAGCAGCTCGACGTCGTCGGCGTGCAGCCGGGAACCCACCCGGGCCAGCGGGACGGCCGGGGTACCGCGCTCCATGCCGAAGAGCGTGTACGCCTCGTCGCTCCACACCACGGCGCCCGTCAGGAGGTCCTCGCGGAAGAACGCCACCCGCTCCAGCTGCCCGAGGGCCCGCGCGAGCACGTCCTCGTCCTCCGCCCGCGCGGCCCACATGAGCACCGCCCGCCCGCGGCCCAGCGGCAGCACCCGTACGTCCTCCAGGTCGGCCACCCGCCCCAGGAACTGCGCCCCGACCCGCTCGCGGGCCGGGGCCAGCGCGCTCCAGGCCCAGGGCAGGACCTCGGCCGCCGGGCGGCCCACCGGGGCCGGGATCCCCTGGTCGAGCTCGGTGCGGGCGGCCGGGTTGGCGTACTCGACCCGGCCGTCCTCGTCGACCAGGACGGCCGGGCGGTCGACCAGGTCCAGCAGGGAGGCCTCCAGGCCGCCGTGGCGCGGCCGCGGGGCCGGGTCGGCGTACTGGAGCAGCACTCCGCACGGTTCGCACAGCAGCTCCGCGGTGCGCCGGACCCGGGCGTCGACCGTGACGCCG
>NZ_JAJAUY010000172.1 GCF_020532625.1 Streptomyces antimicrobicus
CCCTCACCACCGCCCGCGGCCCGTGCCTCCGCGCACGCCCGCGCCCCGTGCCTCCCGGCCGCCCGCGTCCCGTGCCTCCCCGCACCCCCGCGTCCCGTGCCTCCCCGCACGCCGGCGGCCCGTGCCTTGCCGCACGCCTCACGCAGTCCGTACCGACGTACGCATCACAGCCGCGTACGCGCCCGTCCGATCGGACGCTGCGCGACGCATGACCACATGACCGCATGCGCGCATGACCACCATGCCCGCATGACCACATGACCAACGGAGGTCGACCCATGGTTCCCCTGCTGCTCGTACTGCTCCTCGCCGTGATCCTCTTCGGCGCCGGTTTCGCCGTGAAGGTGCTCTGGTGGGTGGCCCTGGCCGTACTCGTCGTCTGGCTGCTCGGCTTCGTCGCCCGACCGGCGGGCAGCAACGGCCGCTGGTACCGCTGGTAGCCGTACCGAACCGTGCGCCTGCGCCTGCGGGGCGGCCCCAGCCGGGCCGCCCCGCAGGCGCAGCCGATGTCCGGGACAGCTCAGGCCCTGCCCCCGGGCCGAAGTCGATCATGAATCGCGCCGGGTCCCGGCGGCCCTAGAATGGGGCGAGTGGCAGCGAGTACCAGTGATATCGAGAAGGCAGTCGGTGTGCTCCGCGACGGCGGGCTGGTGGCCATGCCGACGGAAACCGTCTACGGTCTGGGCGCCAACGCCGAGGACCCGGCCGCCGTCTCCCGCATCTTCCAGGTGAAGGGACGTCCGCCGTCCCACCCGCTGATCGTCCACCTCGGCAGCGCCGAGCAGCTGGACGACTGGGTGCAGGACGTACCGGCGGCAGCGCGACTGCTGGCCGAGCACTTCTGGCCGGGCCCCCTCACGCTGGTCCTGCGCCGCGGTCCCCGCGTACCGCTGGAGGCGACCGGCGGACTGGAGACCGTGGCCGTGCGCGTACCGGACCACCCCGTCGCCCTCGCGCTGCTGGCCGCCTTCGGCGGCGGTGTCACAGCCCCTTCCGCGAACCGCTTCGGCTCCGTCAGCCCCACCACCGCGGACGACGTGCGTGCCGAGCTCGGCGACGCCGTCGACCTGGTGCTGGACGGTGGGTCGTGCGAGGTCGGCGTCGAATCCACCATCGTCGACGCCACCGGCGGGACCCCGGTCATCCTGCGCCCCGGCGGGGTCACACGCGAGGACCTCGAAGCGGTGCTGGGATGCCCCCTCGCGGTCCCCGCGACCAGCCATGTCCGGGTGCCGGGCCAGCATCCGTCCCACTACGCGCCGCGGGCGCGGGTCGTCCTCGTCGAGCCGGAGAAGGTGATCACCGAAGCGGCGCTCGCTTCAGAGCTGGGCCACCAGGTGGGCGTCCTGCTGCCCGCCGCCTTCGCCACCGAACCGGTGAAGGCGCACGCCGTGGTGGCGGTCCCCGCGTCGATGGCCGCCTACGCGCGCGGGTTGTACGGGTTCCTGCGCGAGTTCGACCAGCGGGGGTGCGACCTCATCGTGGCGTCCCTGCCCGTGGAGGAGGGACTCGGCCTGGCGATCGCCAACCGGCTCCGCCGCGCAGCGGGGCCCCGCTCCACCGTGTGATCCGGGCAGGCCCGTACCCGCCCTTCCGCCTCCGTACCTGCCCTTCCGCCCCGGGCCGGCGATGCCGGCCCGGGGGCGGCGGCTTCCTCGACGACCCTCTTCGGCGCGCGCCCGCCGCAGACCGGGTGGGGCGTACGTCGCGCCGGTAAATCGGGGGTGGCGGGGAGGGAGGTCAGGAGACGCCGGAAACCGCGGCGTCGAGGCCCCGCGCGGCGACGAGCTGTGCACTGCCGTCCGCCAGGCGGTAGGAGAGCCCGACCACCCCGAGGCGACCGTCGGCCACCCGCTCGGCCAGCACGCGGGAGCGTTCCAGCAGCAGGTCCACGGTGTTCTCGATGTGCTCGGCCAGGATCTCCTCGGCGCTCTCGCGTCCGGCGGCGCGGGCCGCCAGCACGCTCGGCGTCACCCGCTCGACCACGTCCCGGACGAAGCCGCCCGGCGTCCGGCCGTCCTGGAGGGCGGAGCAGGCCGCGGCGACGGCGCCGCACGAGTCGTGACCGAGGACGACGACCAGCGGCGCGTTGAGGACGGCAACGCCGAACTCGATGGAACCGAGCACCTCCGTACCCGCGACGTGCCCGGCGGTGCGCACCACGAACAGGTCGCCCAGGCCGCGGTCGAAAATGATCTCGGCGGCGAGGCGGGAGTCGGAGCATCCGAACAGTACGGCGAACGGCTGCTGGGCCGGCACCGTCTCGGTGCGGCGGGTGGCGTCCTGGTTGGGGTGTTCGGGAGCACCGGAGACGAAGCGCTCGTTGCCGGCTATGAGCAGGTCGAACGCCTCGCGGGGCGTCGGCGGCAGAATCTCGGTCATGGCCGTAGGCTACGACCGGCCCCGCCCACTCGCTCGGCGGGGGTGGCGAACGCCGCGCCGGCTCCGGTGCCCCTGCGGGCCTCGGGGTACGGGGGTGGTCACTCCGGGGGCGGTCACCCCGCGCCCCGAGGCGTCGAGGATCATGCGGCAAAACCCGGCACGGACCCCGTCGGCGGCTCCGCTGGGCAAACCGGCGGTAGCGCGTGGCCAGGAGGACGGCCCGGCCGAGGCACGCGGCTGCCGGCCGACGCCGCGGACGGGCCCCTGACGCACCCTGGCGCGCCTTGGACGGGCCCCTGACGCACCCTGGATGGGCCCCGGACGGGCCTCGGACGCGCCCTGAGGCGCCCAGGACACCCCGCCGCGGAGCACCGCCCGCCCTGACCGCGGCCCCGGCCCCGCCCCGCGCGACCCGGCCCCCGACAGGGGCGCCCGCGCGGAAGTGACTTGTGCGTAACGCACGTTCCACCAGTGACAAACGGGACTACCCCGGCCCGTGCCCCCCGTGACACCTTCGTTCCGTCGCCGATCGAGGGAGCAGGGGTGAACAAGGGGTACGCGGTGTTCTGCGACGCCGACCGCTGGTTCTACGACGCGCCGTACCGGCGCGGCGAGGACGGCGGTTACGCGGCGGAGCTGCCCGCCATGCCGGAGGACTGGCAGTCCCACCGCAGCGGCGACTGGCTGGCCTGGCGGCCCGCCGAGCACCGCCTGCCGGCCCAGGGCTGGAAGATCCACGTCTCCGCCGGCCTCGACAACGCCGCCTCGGTCCTCGCCCGGGTCCGCGACCACTGCGTCCCGCGCCGCCTGGCGTTCAAGTTCGTACCGAACCGCTACCTGCTCCACCTCCGCAACGCCAAGTACGCCGACCGCGCCGGCGCCGGCAAGTTCATCACCGTCTACCCGGCGGACCTGGACGAGTTCCGGCGCACCGCCGAGGAGTTGGACGCCCTGCTCGCCGGCGAGCCCGGACCCTACGTCCTCAGCGACCTGCGCTGGAACCAGGGCCCGGTGTACGTCCGCTACGGCAGCTTCACCCTGCGCCACTGCCACGACGAGCGCGGCGAACTCGTGCCCGCCCTGGAGGACCCCGACGGCACGCTCGTGCCCGACCCGCGCGGCCCCGCCTTCCGGCTGCCCGCCTGGGTCACCCCGCCCGACTTCCTCCGGCCGCACCTCGACGCCCGGGCCGCGCTCACCCTGGACGGGCTGCCGTACACCGTCGAGCGGGCCCTGCACTTCTCCAACGGCGGCGGGGTCTACCTGGCCCGCGACACCGCCACCGGTGAGCGCGTCGTGCTCAAGGAGGCCAGGCCGTACGCCGGACTGGCCGCCGACGGAGCCGACGCCGTGACCCGGCTGCACCGGGAGCGGGCCGCGCTGGAGCGGCTGGCCGGGCTGGGCTGCGTACCCGCCGTCCGGGGCGCGTTCACGATCGGCGAGCACCACTTCCTGGCGCTGGAGTACTTGGAGGGCAAACCCCTCAACACGTTCTTCGCCCGCCGGCACCCGCTGATCGAGGCGGATCCCACCCCGGCCGCGCTCGCCTCGTACACGCGGTGGGCGCTGGCCGTGCACCGCGAGGTCACCCGCGCGGTGGAGGCCGTCCACGCACGGGGAGTCGTCTTCAACGACCTGCACCTGTTCAACATCATGGTCAGGGAGGACGAGGAGGGGGACGACGGGTGGGACAGGCCGCAGGCGGGGCCGCAGCTCGGGCCGCAGGCGGGGCCGGAGGCCGGACCGGAAGCCGGACCGGAGGCCGGTCCGCAGTTCGGGCCGGAGGCCGGGCCGGGGAGACCCCGACCCGCCGTCTTCCTCCTCGACTTCGAGGCGGCCGCCGGTATCGACGACGACGCCCGCCAGATCGTGGCCAACCCGGCCTTCGTCGCCCCCGCGGACCGGCGGGGCGCCTCCGTCGACCGCTACGCGCTGGCCTGCCTGCGCCTGGCCCTGTTCCTGCCGCTGACCAGCCTGCTGCCCCTGGACCGCACCAAGGCCGCCCATCTGGCCCGGATCGCAGCGGAACAGTTCCCCGTCCCGAAGGAGTTCCTCGACGAGGCGGTCGCGGAGATCCTCGCCGGACCCGACGGCACCCCCGGACCCGTACCTGCTGAACCGTATCTGCCGGTGCCACCGGGGGAGTGGCCCGCGAGCCGCGACTCCCTGGCCGCCGCGATCGCGTCCGCGAGCACACCCGGTCGGGACGACCGCCTCTTCCCCGGCGACATCGCCCAGTTCACCCGGCCCGGCGGCGGACTCACCGTCGGCTACGGCGCGGCCGGCGTCCTCCACGCCCTCGCGGAGACCGGCCGTCCCGCCTGGCCCGAGGCCGAGGAATGGCTGCTGGAACGCACCAAGGACCCCGTCTCCGGCACCCCGGCCGGCTTCTACGACGGACTGGCGGGCATCGCCTGGACCCTGGAACGGCTCGGCCACCCCGCCCGTGCCCTCGAACTGGCCGAACGGATCACCGCCCAACCCTGGGACACCCTCTCCACGGACCTGCACAGCGGCCTCGCCGGCATCGGCCTCGCCCTCGACGCCCTGGCCACCGCCACCGGCGAACGGGACCTGCACGACGCCGCGTTGCGGTGCGCCGAGCGACTGGCCGACCCCGCCGCCCGGGAAGCGACCGGGGCACGCACCGGCCGGGAAGGGGCCGGCGCCCCTGGCCCCCGGACCGGCGCATCCGCCCCTCGGCCGCGCGCCGGGCTGCTGTACGGCGCGTCGGGCCGGGCCCTGCTCCTGCTGCGGCTGTACGAACGCCTCGGCGACCGCGACCTGCTCGCCCGGGCGGCCGACTTCCTGCGCGAGGACCTCGCGCGCTGCGTCACCAGCGCGTTCGGCACCCTCCAGGTCGACGAGGGCTGGCGGACCATGCCCTACCTCGGCGAGGGCAGCGCGGGCATCGGCATGGTCCTCGACGACTACCTAGAGCACGCCCCCGACGAGGCCTTCGAGCAGGCCCGCCGGCAGATCGTACGGGCGGCCCAGGCGACCTTCTACGCCCAGCCCGGGCTGTTCCGCGGCGCCGCCGGCATGGTCCTGCACCTGGCCCGCACCACGTGCCCGGGGCCCGGCACCGGCCCCGCCGACATCGGCCGGCAGATCGAGGCCCTCGCCCGCCACGCCGTGCCCTACCAGGGGCAACTGGCCTTCCCCGGCGAGCAGATGATGCGCCTGTCCATGGACCTGGCCACCGGCAGCGCCGGCGTCCTCCTCGCCCTCGGCAGCGCCGAACCCGGGGTCCGCGCCCACCTGCCCTTCCTCCCGCCGCTCCCGCGGCCCACGAGCCGGTCCCGCGCAGCGGGATCGTGACCCACCGCAGTACCCATCCACGAGTGAGAGGAACCGTCATGACCCTTCTCGACCTGCAGTCGATGGACGTCCCGAAGGAAGAGGCCACCGAGGCCGACTACACGGGCGGCGGCAGCCGCGCCAGCCTGCTGCTCTGCGGCGACAGCAGCCTCAGCGTCACCACCTGTAACTAGTCGCGGCCCTTCGGGCCCGGCCGGCCTCGCGCCGGCCGGGCCCGCACGGCGTCCACCGGGTCCACCGGGTCCACCTGGTCCACCGGATCCACCTGGTCCACAGGAAGGGGCCACCCGCCATGACCACCGACCCGCCGCCCCGCAGGGCCCCCACGGCCCCCGACGGCCCGACTCCCGCCCCGCGCCCGGCCGGACCGGAGCGGGGCGCCCGCGACGCGGGCAAGGGGGGCGACGGGGGCGGCCTCGGCCCGGGCGGCCTCGCCGGGGGCGGCCTCGGCCTACGGGGCCGTGACCGGTACGGTCGTCGGCCCGATGGCCGGGAGCCCTACGGCCGCGTGCCCCAGGGCCGCGTGCGGGACGACGACCGTGGGCCCGACGACCGCGCCTCCGACGACCGTGTGCGGTACGGCTCGGGGCCTGACGCCCCCGAGCCCGACGGCCGTGACGTGTACGGCCGCGAGCCCGGCCATCGCCGGCCGGACGGCTGTCGGCCCGGCAACCGCGAGTCGGACGGCTGTCGGTCTGGCAACCGCGAGTCGGACGGCTGTCGGACTGACACCCCCGAGTCCAACGGCCCTGCCCCGTACAGCCGCGAGCGGGACGACCACGAGCCCGAGGGTCGCGAGCCCGACGACCGCGAGCCCGACGACCGTGAGCGGGGCGGCCGTGACCGGGGCGACCGCCGCCGAGGCGACCGCGACGGGGGCGACCGCGACGGGGGCGACCGTGACCGAGGCGACCGCCCCCGGTACGACCGCCACCGAGGCGGTCCCCGCCGTGGCGCCCGCGCCGCCGCCCGGCGGGACGCGGGGGGCCGGGCGGTGGATCGGGTTCTGTGGGGGGCGGTCCGGCACAGTGCCGGGCGGACCGCGGCCGTCGCCGGGTGCGCCGCTGTGTCCGCCGGGGCGGCCCTCGCCGAGCCCGCCGTGCTGGGGCACACCCTGGACCTCCTGCTGGCGGGCAGTCCCGCCGCCCCCGCCTGGACCGCCCTGTGCGCGGCACTGATCGCCGCCGACCTCGTCCTCGACGCGGCCGCCGCCCGGCTCACCGGTACGGTCGGCGCCCGCTCCACAGCCTGGCTGCGCCGCCGGGCCCTCGCGCGCGTCCTGGCCGCCGCCCCGCACCAGGCGGCGCGGTTCCCGGCGGGCGACCTCGCCACCCGGCTCACCGCACACGCCGCCGAGGCGGGCACCGTCCCCGCCACCGCCGCCGCGGGCGCGGTCGCCCTGCTGCCACCGCTCGGGGCGGTCGTCGCGCTCTGCCTGATCGACCCGTGGACCGCGCTGGCCTTCCTGTCGGGCGTCCCGGTGCTGCTGGCCCTGCTGCGGGCCTTCGCCCGCGACACCGCGGCCGGCGTCGGCCGCTACCAGCGGATCCAACTGGACCTCGCGCGACGGCTCGCCGAGGCGCTCGGCGGCGCGCGCACCATCGCCGCCGCGGGCACGGCGGACCGCGAGCGCGAACGGATCCTGCGGACCCTGCCCCAACTCTCCGCCGAGGGCCACCTCATGTGGCGCAGCTACGGCGGCACCGTCGCCCGCAGCAGCGCGCTCCTGCCGGTCCTGCTGTACGCCGTCGTGGCCGTCGCCGGGTTCCGGCTCGCCGCCGGCGCCCTGGGCGTCGGCGACCTCGTCGCCGCGACCCGCTACGCCGCCCTCGCCACCGGTCTCGGCGCGGCCACCGGAGCCCTCGCCGCGGTGGTACGGGGCCGGACGGCGGCCCGCCGCACCTGCGAACTCCTCGCCCTGCCCGAGCTGCGCCAGGGCACCGCCCGGCTGCCCTCCCCGCGCGCCGGCGGCCCGGCACCGGGGGCGCTGGACCTGCACGACGTCACCGTCGTCCGCGGCGGAGCGCCGGTCCTGCACGGCGTCACCCTGCACCTGCCCGGCGGTACCCACGCGGTCGTCGTCGGCGCCTCCGGGTCCGGCAAGTCCACGCTGGCGGACGTCGCCGGCCGGCTCACCGCGCCCGACCACGGCCGGGTCCTGCTCGACGGGGTGCCGCTGGAGGACCTCGACCCGGCCGAGCTGCGCCGCGAGGTCGCCTACGCCTTCGCCCGGCCCGTCCTGCTCGGCGGTACGGTCGGCGAGGCCCTCGCCCTCGGGCAGTCCCCGCCGCCCGACCCCGGCACCGTACGGGCGGCCGCCCGCGCCGCCCGCGCCGACGCCTTCGTCACCACCCTGCCCCGCGGCTACGACACCCCGGTCGCCGACGCGCCGCTGTCGGGCGGTGAGGTCCAACGCCTGGGACTGGCGCGGGCGTTCTGCCGTACGGGCCGGCTGCTCGTGCTGGACGACGCCACCTCCAGCCTCGACACCGTCACCGCCCGCGAGGTCGACCGCGCCCTTGCCGATCGCGCCCTTGCCGACCGCCCCCTGAACGACCGTGCGTCGTTCGGCGTGCGCCCGTCCGGTGAGCGCCCCTCGGGCGCGCCGCGTCCCGGCACGCGCCTCACGGTGGCCCACCGCGTCACCACGGCCGCCCGCGCCGACGTCGTCGTCTGGCTGGAGGAAGGCCGGGTACGGGCCGTCGGCCGCCACCGCGAACTGTGGCAGCACCCCGACTACCGAGCCGTCTTCGCGGCCGAGCCCGCCCGGCGGCACTCCGGAGCCGCCGGGCGGGAAGCCGCCGGACCGGCCGGGGCGCGCGGGGGGACGCGGTGACGGCCCGGTCCGCACGAGTGCCCCGACCCGCACGGGGCCACCCGCCCGGACCGGGCCACCCGCCCGCACCGGGCCACCGCCCCGCCGCCGAGGCCCGCCGCTTCCTGCGCGGCCGCCGCCGCGCCCTCGTCGCGCTGGCCGGCTGGTCGCTGGCCGAGTCCGCGCACACCTTCCTCGGGGGCTACGCGGTCGCCCGGGCCCTCGACGACGGGTTCCTCGCCGGAGCGCCGTGGACCGGCACGGGCTGGCTGGCCGCCGCCGCGGCGGCCGCCCTGCTCGGCGCGCCGGCGCTGCGCGGGGTCTTCACCGGCCTCGCCGGAGTCGTCGAACCGCTGCGGGACGCCCTCGTACGCCGTGCCGTGGACGGCGCCCTGTCCGCGGCCCTGACCCGCCCGGCACGGTCCGCGGACACCGCGGCGGTGTCCCGCGTCACCCAACAGGCGGAACTGGCCCGCGACTCCGCCGCGGGACTGCTGCTCACCGCCCGCGCCTTCGTGTTCACCGCGCTCGGGGCACTGGTGGGCCTGGCCGCGCTCGCACCGGCGCTCCTGGCGGTCGTCCTGGGGCCGCTGCTGCTCGGAGCGGCGCTGTTCGCGGCGACCCTGGCGCCCATGGCCGCCCTGCAGCGGGCCTGGCTCGACAACGACGAGGCGCTGTCGGCGCGGGCGGGCGAACTGGCCGGCGGACTGCGGGACGTGGCCGCGTGCGGCGCCGGCCCGTGGATGACCGCCCGGACCGCCGGACCGGTCGCCGAGGCGGAGCGGCTGGGCATCCGACTGGCCCGCTGGGCGGCCCTGCGCACCCTCGCGCTCGGCGTGGCGGGCCGACTGCCGGTCGTGGCGCTGCTGGTCGCCGCGCCGTGGCTGCTCGAACGCGGTGTGAGCGCCGGGGCGCTCGCCGGGGCCCTGACGTACCTGCTCCAGTCCCTGCTGCCCGCGCTCCACACCCTGATGTCGGCCCTCGGAACCGCCGGGACCCGCCTCCTGGTCGTCCTGGAGCGCTTTCCCCCCAGCCCCGTTCCGCCCCCGCCCGCGCCCGCGCCCACGTGCCCGCCCCGACCCGCACCGCCTGCCTCACCCGACCCCCGTCCCGACGCCGACGCCCGTCCCGACGCCGATGCCCGTCCCGACCCCGACGCCGATCTCCGTCCCGACACCGCCCCTGCGTCCACTCCACCCCCGCCCACCCCGTCCGCCGCTCCGCCCGCACGCCTCGTGCCCGCCGCCGAGCTGCGCGGCGTCACCTTCGCGTACGGGCCGCGCGCCCGGCCCGTCCTGCGGGACCTGGACCTCGTCCTCGAACCCGGTGAACACCTGGCCGTCGTCGGTCCCAGCGGCATCGGCAAGTCCACCCTCGTCGCCCTGCTGGCCGGGCAGGTGGACCCGGACCGGGGCACCGTCCTCGTGGCCGGCCGGCCCGCACGGCCCGCCGGGCCGCGACCGGCCGGGGCGCGGCCGGGGCCCGACCCGCGCCGTACTCTGCTGCCGCAGCAGGCGTACGTCTTCACCGGGACCGTACGGGAGAACCTCGACCACCTCGGGCCGGGCCCGGCCGCGGACTCCCGGCTCCGGCAGGCCGTGGAGGCGCTCGGCCTGGCCGCGCTCGTGGACCGCCTCGGCGGCCTCGACGCGCCGGTGGACCCCGAGCGCCTCTCCCAGGGCGAGCGGCAGCAACTCGCCCTCGCCGCCGCCTACGTGACGCCCGCCCCGCTGCTCCTGCTCGACGAGGCGACCTGCCACCTCGACCCCCGGGCCGAGGAACGCGCGGAGCGCGCCCTGGCCGACCGCCCCGGCACCCTGGTCGTGGTCGCCCACCGCATCTCCTCGGCGGCACGGGCCGACCGCGTGCTGCTGCTCGACGGCACGCGGGCGGTGTGCGGGACGCACGAGGACTTGCGGCGGAGTTCGCCCGCCTACCGGGAACTGGCGGGCGTATGGGAGGCGACCGAGGACGACGGGTGAGGTGCCGCCGCGGTGCTCCCGGGGGTTCAGACCCAGCCGGCCTGGCGGCAGATCCTGATGGCGTCCACCCGGTTACGGGCGCCGACCTTGCGGCTCGCGGACGCGATGTAGTTGCGCACCGTGCCCCGGGCGAGGTGCAGGGCGTGCGCGATCTCGGCGACGGAATCACCGTCGGCGGCTCTGGCGAGCACGCTCCGCTCGCGCCGGCTCAGCGGCTCGGCGTGGTGCTCCAGCAGGGCGGAGGCGAGCGAGGCGTCGACGGAGCGCTCCCCGCCCGCGACCTTGTGGACCGCCTGGACGAGCCGACCCGCCGGCCCGTCCTTGTCGACGTAGCCGTGCGCCTGCGCCTGGAACGCCCGGCGCAGCGAGCCCGGCCGGTCGGGGGTCGCCAGGACCAGCAGAGCGGCGCCCCGCCCGAGGACTCCGGTACGGGCCGGGCGGTCCCGGTCGAGCACGGCGGAGGCGCCCGGACAGTCGGCGTCGACCACGCAGACGTCGGGCCGTAAGGACTCCGCCTCCTGCTCGGCCCCGGGCCAGGCCGCGTGGGCGACCTCGAAGGCGCCTTCCGCCCTGAGCAGCGCGGTCAGAGCCGACCCCAGCAGATTGACGCTGTGGAGCACCAGGATCCTGGTCACGGTTCCCCTTCGGGTGATCGGGCACGACGGCTACGCTCTCTGCCCCGGATCGAGCCGGGGGAACGGACCCGCCGGGGGCGCACGGGTGCGCACCACACGCATCCGGCCAACCCGCCGCCGTACCGCGGAACGTCCCCTTCCACCGCGTCCGGCGACCGCGTCGCGCGGCCGAAGCCCCGGTCGGCGGCCCCGCGGCCGTCCCACCCGCCGCCCGGCCCGCTCCCGCGCCGCCGCGGCCGTTGCGGCAGAGCCGCCCCCCTTCGCCCCGTTCGAGCCGTTCGCCCCGCCCCCTTCGTCCCCATGAGC
>NZ_JAJAUY010000173.1 GCF_020532625.1 Streptomyces antimicrobicus
CCCGCGGCCGTACCCGAGGCCGGGGCCGCGCCCGGCCTCCCGCCCGCACCGCAGGCCGCCCAGTCGCCGCAGGCTGCCCCGCCGCAGGCCGCCGCCCCGCCGCAGCTCTCCGCGCTGGAGCGGCTGCTGCGCGGGCCCAGTGGCCTGGGCACGGCGAGCCTGCGCCTGGTCCCCCGCACCGAACTGCCCCAGCTGCCGGGGCTGCCCGACCTGCCGGACCTCCCGGATCTGCCCGACCGGCCGGAGCCGCCGGCCCCGGCCGAGAGCAATCCGATCCCGGGCCTCTACCACCACCCGGTGCCGGAGCCCGACCCCGCCCGCGTGGCGGAGGTCAGCCGCCGGATCAAGCGCTGGGCCGTGGACGAGGTGCAGGCGTACCCCCCGGAGTGGGAGGACCAGTTCGACGGCTTCTCCGTGAGCCGCTACATGGTCGCCTGCCACCCGGACGCCCCCACCGTCGACCACGTGATGCTCGCCGCCCGGCTGATGGTCGCCGAGAACGTCGTCGACGACGCCTACTGCGAGGACGGAGCCACCTCCGCCGGCGTCGGCGGAAGGCTTCTGCTGGGGCACACCGCCCTCGACCCGGTGCACACCACGAAGGAGTACCAGTCGGCCTGGGAGGAGTCCTTGACCTCCGACGCGGCCCGGCGCTGCTACCGCTCCGCCATGGACCACTTCGTCCGCGCGGCCAGTGCCTCCCAGGCCGACCGGTACCGGCACGACATGGCCCGGCTGCACATGGGCTACCTCGCCGAGGCCGCCTGGGAGCAGACGGACTACGTCCCGGAGGTGTGGGAGTACCTGGCCATGCGGCAGTTCAACAACTTCCGCCCGTGCCCCACCATCACCGACACCGTCGGCGGCTACGAACTCCCGGCCGATCTGCACGCCCTGCCCGCCATGCAGCGCGTCATCGCGCTCGCCGGCAACGCCACCACGATCTCCAACGACCTCTACTCGTACGTGAAGGAGCTCAAGGCCCCCGGCAAGCACCTCAACCTGCCCGTGGTGATCGCCGAACGGGAAGGCCTCTCCGACAAGGAGGCCTACCTGAAGGCGGTCGAGGTCCACAACGACCTCATGCACGCGTTCGAAGCCGCAGCCGCCGAGCTGGCCGCCGCCTGCCCCGACCCGCGCGTGGCGCGCTTCCTGAAGGGCGTCGCCGCCTGGGTCGACGGCAACCACTACTGGCACGCGACCAACACCTACCGCTACACCCTGCCCGACTTTTGGTAGACCGAGGGGATTTCTTTCCTATGACCAGCACCGTCAGCACCACCCCGTTCATCCCCGCCCCGGCGACGCCGTACCAGGGGGACATCGCCCGCTACTGGAACGAGGAGGCCAGGCCCGTGAACCTGCGCCTGGGCGACGTCGACGGCCTTTACCACCACCACTACGGCATCGGCGAGGTCGACTCCTCGGCCCTGGGCGACCCCTCGGACGCCGAGTACGAGAAGCGGCTGGTGGCCGAGCTGCACCGGCTGGAGTCGGCCCAGACCGACGTCCTGCTGGACCACCTCGGTGCGATCGGACGCGAGGACACGCTCGTGGACGCCGGCTGCGGCCGCGGCGGCTCGATGGTGATGGCCCACCAGCGCTTCGGTTGCAAGGTCGAGGGCGTCACCCTGTCGGCCAAGCAGGCCGATTTCGGCAACAACCGGGCCCGGGAGCTGGGCATCGAGGAGTGGGTGCACTCCCGGGTCTGCAACATGCTCGACATGCCCTTCGAGACCGGCCGGGCCGCGGCCTCGTGGAACAACGAGTCGAGCATGTACGTCGACCTGCACGACCTCATGGCCGAGCACGCCCGCATCCTTGCGGTCGGCGGCCGCTACGTGACCATCACCGGCTGCTGGAACCCCCGGTACGGGCAGCCCTCCAAGTGGGTCTCGCAGATCAACGCGCACTTCGAGTGCAACATCCACTCCCGCCGGGAGTACATGCGCGCCATGGCCGACAACCGCCTGGTCCCGCAGGCCGTCGTGGACCTGACCGCGGCGACCCTGCCGTACTGGGAGCTGCGGGCCACGTCCTCGCTGGTCACCGGCATCGAGGAGGCGTTCATCAACTCCTACAAGGACGGCTCCTTCCAGTACCTCCTGATCGCCGCCGACCGCGTCTGACCCGCTCCGGCCCCACGGCCCCTGCTCCATCCCCGGACCCGGGGCGGGAGCAGGGGCCGCGCCCGCTCAGGGCAGCGGCGTGCGGTGGAGGCTGATCAGCAGGCGCCAGACCCGCCCGGCGATCTCGGCGGGGGTCGCCTCGATCAGGCCGTGCAGCCAGTCGGCGAGCACCCCGGCGAAGGTGGCGGCCACGGCCGAGGCGACCAGCTCCGGCTCCGGCGCGCCCGCCAGGGCGCGCTCGGTCCGGCTGCGGGCGCCGAGGTCCCGGTGCAGGACCTGGCCGAGCGGGCCCGCGCCCCCGGGGCGCAGCAGCTCGCGGTAGAGCCCGGCGTGCGGGGGGAGCCGTGCGAAGAAGTCGGTGAGGGCGGGCGGCGGACTCGCCGGGTCGGGGGTGCCCCGCCAGGCGTGCAGCGCGTCGACGGCCTCGCGGACGATCTCGGCGCAGGCGTCGACGGCCAGCGCCTCGAGGTCGGCGTAGTGCACGTAGAACGTGGCCCGGCCGATCCCCGCCCGCCGCACCAGGGCGGCGACGCTGACCTTGTCCAGCGGGCCGTTCGCGCACTCCTCCAGCAGCGCCTGCCGCAGCCTGGCCCGGGTCCGCTCGGCCCTGGGATCCTCCGGCACGGCCGTCACCCCGCCAGGAGGACCGCGCCGAGCGCCAGGGCGCCGGGGAGGGCCTGGGCGATCAGGATGCGCCGGTTGGCGGTGAACCCGCCGTAGAGCCCGGCGACCACCACGCAGGCGAGGAAGAAGACTCGGACCTGGAACCCGGTCGGGTCCCCGGCGCACAGGCCCCAGACCAGGCCGGCCGCCAGGAAGCCGTTGTACAGTCCCTGGTTCGCGGCGAGCGGGGCGGTGGCCCTGGCCAGGCCCGCGTCGAAGCCGGAGAGCTTGCGGCCGGGCGCCCGCTCCCACAGGAACATCTCCAGGACCAGGATGTACGCGTGCAGTGCGGCCACCAGGCCCACCAGTACGGTCGCGGTCGTCTCCATCGGCGTATCCGCCCTTCGGATCGGTCGAGCGCGTCGGACATCCGGGCGCACCCCAGGAACTTCCTGGACAGGTGTCCAGCATACATGGACACCTGTCCAGGAAGTCGACGCCCCGGACGGCGGGAGGGCGGGAGGCCAGGTCTGCCGAGCTCCTGGGGTCAGCGGGTGCTGAAGCTGGGGGCGGCGTTGCGCCAGACCGTGACGTCCAGGGTGATGTACTTGCTGGGGGAGTCGCCCGAGGAGATGCCCCGGAGCGTGACCAGCGCGATGTGGCCGTTGCCGGTGGTGACGCACAACTGGCGGCCGATGGCCAGCTTGTTGAGATAGGCGTCGTCCGTGAAGCGGGTCTCGGCCCGGCAGGTGGCCAGCGAACCCTCCTGGCCGGGGTCGAGGACGGCCATGGTGCTGCCCTGGCTCTCGGCGTCGAGGTAGCCGCCGGTGTCGTACGACAGCTCGTAGTTGCCGTCCTCGCCCTTCTGCGGGCGCAGCGGGTCCTCGCCGAGGGTGAGGTGGTAGCCGGCGGTGAGGTTGATGTTCTTGTAGTCGGCGGGCGCCGGGTCGGGGCGCGGCGCGCCGGAGGCGGGCTTGGAGCCGGAGTCCGAACTGCCGTTGCTCCCCTTGCCGTTCCCGCCGGTGCCGGCCGACGAGGAGGCGGCGGAGCTGCCCCCGCCGGTGCCGGACGCGGAGTCCTTGCCCTTGTCCTTGACCACGCCGTACACCGCCGCGCCGACCACGGCCGCGGCCACGACCGCCACCGCCACCAGGGCCGGTCCGCGGGACCTGCGCGGCCGGACCGGGACGGGCGGCTGGCCCGGGAAGGGGGTCTGCGGGTGCGGGTAGCCGTACGTCGGGTGCTGCGGGACGGACGCGTGCGGCACCGGGGCGTACGGGCCGGCCGGCGGCTGCTGGTACGGCTGGGGCGCCTGCGGCACCGGTGTCGGAGCCGGCGCCGGAGCCGGAGCGTGCGCCTGGGTCGGGGCCTGGGCCGGCGGCGGGGTCGGGGGCTGCGGCGCCGCGGGTGCGGCCTGGGGAGCCGCGGGCGCCGTCGGGGGGTAGGCCGGGGTCGCCGGTGCCGTCGGGGCGTACGCCGGCGCGGCCGGGCCCGCCGGGGTGGTCGGCGGGGTCGGGGTCGGGGTCGGGGCGGGGGCCGCCGAGCGGGCGGCGATCTCGGCGGTGACCGCCTCCGGCAGCCAGTCCTCGGCCCGGCGCAGCGAGGTGGCGTCGTTCGCCGACTGGCACAGCGCGATGACCTCGGCGATCGACGGCCGGGCCGCCGGGTCCTTGGCCAGGCAGCGGGTGACGAGCTCGGACAGCCGCGGCGGTACGCCGGACAGGTCGGGCTCCTCGTGCACGATGCGGTAGAGCACCCCGTGCGAGGCCCCTTCGCCGAAGGCGGGCGCGCCCGTGGCGGCGTAGGCGGCGACCTGCCCGAGGGCGAAGATGTCGGTGGCGGGTCCGACGCCCCGGCCCGCGGCCTGCTCCGGTGCCATGAACGCCGGGGTGCCGACGGTGACCCCGCTGCCGGTCAGGGAGGTCGCGTCGGCGGCGTGCGCGATGCCGAAGTCGATGACGCGCGGGCCGTCGGCGGCCAGGAGGACGTTCGACGGCTTCAGGTCCCGGTGCACGATGCCCGCGCCGTGGATCACCTGGAGGGCCTCGGCGATGCCCGCCACCAGCAGCAGCACGGTCTCCACCGGCAGGGCCCCGTGCGCCGAGACGGCCGCCGCGAGCGAGGGCCCGGGCACGTAGGCGGTCGCCAGCCACGGATGCGCGCCGTCGGTGTCGGCGTCGATGACGGGCGCGGTGAACAGGCCCTGGACCCGCTGCGCCGAGCGGATCTCCTGGGCGAACCGGCGCCGGAACTCCGCGTCCTCGGCGAACTCCGGCCGGATCACCTTGATGGCGACGGGCCGCCCGCCGGGGGTGTGCGAGAGGTAGACCTTGCCCATGCCGCCCGCGCCGAGCCGAGCGGAGAGGCGGTAACCGGCCACGGTGGTCGGGTCGTCGGGGCCGAGCGGTTCGAAGTGGGCGGGCCTGCCGCCGCCGTTCACGTCACCCTTGGCCCCCGGGCCGCCCGTGCCGCCGCCCGAGTCCCTGACGGCGTCCGGCTGCTGACCGTTCATCACCTTGCTGCTCCCCAGTCCTGCCGTGCGATGCGCACCGCACCCTATCCGAGTCGCGGTGGCCAGGACGACGGGAGGCCGCCGCCCGTGCGGGCGGGCGCGGGCGGGGCTGTGGGGGAGCGGCCCGGGGTCACCGGGCGCAGGCTCGCCGGGCCCGGGTCACCGGGCGCCGGGTCACCAGCCGAAGCGGCGGTCCACCACGGCGGCGAACTCCTCGAAGGTCAGGACGCGGTCGCCGTTGGCGTCGGCCGCGTCGAAGAGGGCGGAGGAGTCGTCCGCGTCGCCGAGGCCCCAGGCGGGGATCACGCCCCGCGCGGCCAGGGTCGGGCCCTTGGCGCGCAGGGCCTCGATGACCTCGGCACGGGTCAGGGTGCCGTCCTGGTCGAGGTCGAGTGCGTCGAAGAGGGTGCGGGCCTTGTCGCTCATCACGGTGTCCTGTTCCGAAGGGTGCACGCGTCGCGCCGGGCGGCGCGTTCTGACCAGGAGGACGCGGGGCCCGGCCGCGGGGTTGCCTGCCGACGGCCCGACGGCCCGACGGCCCGACGGCCCGACGGCCCGACGCCCCGGGGCCCCGGGGCCCGACGACGCCGAGGGGGCGCACCCGCCTCGTCGGCCGGTACGCCCCCTCGGTCATGCCGTCGGGCGGGCGGGACGGTTCAGGACCGGCCCGCGGGCTCCACCTCGTCCGCGGACGCCGCCGGACCCGCCGCGGCGCGCGCCGCGATCTGCGGGTTGCGGGCCTTGAGCAGCGCCCAGCCGATCGCCAGGCAGACGGCCCAGCCGGCACCCACGTAGAGGGAGATGCGGCTGTCGGGGTCGATGGCGATCATCGCGGTGACCAGCAGCAGGAAGGCCACGGCGATCCAGCTGCACACCGTGCCGCCGGGGGCGGGGAAGGAGGAGGCGGGCAGCCGGCCCGCGTCCACCGCACGGCGGTAGCGGATGTGGCTGACCAGGATCATCAGCCAGGTCCAGATGCCGGCCGCCGTCGCCACCGAGGTGACGTAGCCGAAGGCCTTCTCCGGGACCACGTAGTTCAGCACCACGCCGATGCCCATCAGGGCGACGGAGAGGGTGATGCCGAGGGCCGGGGTCTTGGTGGCGCTCAGCTTGCCGAGCACCTTGGGCGCCTCGGAGTTGGCGGCCAGGTCACGCAGCATGCGGCCGGTGGAGTACATGCCGGAGTTGCAGGACGACAGGGCCGCGGTGAGGACCACGAAGTTGACGATGGCCGCACCCGCCGGGATGCCGATCTTGGCGAAGGCCGCCACGAACGGGCTGACGCCCGGCTGGAACTCGGTCCACTTGACGACCATGAGGATCACGCTGAGGGCACCGACGTAGAAGACGATGATGCGCCACGGCAGGGTGTTGATCGCCTTGGGGAGGGTCTTCTCCGGGTTCTCGGACTCGCCCGCGGTCACACCGACGAGCTCGACGGCGAGGTAGGCGAACATGACGCCCTGCAGGGTCATCAGGCTGGAGCCGACGCCCTTGGGGAAGATGCCGTCGAAGGCCCAGAGGTTGGAGACGGCGGCGGTGTCACCGGCCTGGCTGAAGCCGAAGGTGACGACGCCGATACCGATCACGATCATGCCGATCAGGGCGGTGACCTTGACCATCGAGAACCAGAACTCGATCTCGCCGAAGATCTTCACGGAGATCAGGTTGGCGACGTAGAGGAGCACCAGGAACACCAGGGCCGTCACCCACTGCGGGATGTCCGGGAACCAGAAGTGCACGTAGATGGCGGCGGCGGTCAGCTCGGCCATGCCGGTGACCACCCACATGAGCCAGTACGTCCAGCCGGTGACGAAGCCGAAGAACGGGCCCAGGAACTCCCGGGCGTACTCCGCGAACGAACCCGAGACCGGGCGGTACAGGAGCAGCTCGCCGAGCGCTCGCATGATGAAGAAGACGATCACGCCGGCGAGGGCGTACATGAGGATGAGGCTGGGCCCGGCCTTCGCGATGTTCGCGCCCGCGCCCAGGAAGAGGCCGACGCCGATGGCGCCGCCGATGGCGATCATCTGGACCTGGCGGCTGCCGAGCCCGCGCTCGTAGCCCTCCTCGGGCGTGCCGCCCTTGGCCGCTTCGTTGTCGCCGTGGTGCTGTGCGACCTGCGTAGAGGTCATGTGTGTGGTGCGCCTTTCCGCTCCATGCCGACCCGCGCCGTCCTCGGCCGCGGATCGGGTTCCGATCCCCCGGATGCTGATGGAGTTGCTGCCGGCGGTCGGCCGGCTCCAGCGCCCCTGGCGGACATGGGTGGTGTCCGGCAGGCGGTCGTGAAGGTGTACCACGTGAACGCCGCGTAAACCGTGGCGCAGATCACGGCATATCGGTCATTCGCCGGTGACCGGGCCGAAAGACCCTTGCGGGGTGATGCGATCGTTATCCGGATCTGAGCCTCTGCTGAGCGAACACCGAATGACAGCGCGGCAACGTGTGCCGGGGCCGCTGCACGGGCGCGTGGTTACGGACACGTACGGTGAACCGGGTTCCGCACCACGCGCCCCGCGTCACCCGGCTGCGGTCGGGGCGGCCTTTGCCCTGGTGGTCGGCCCGGGGGTCGTCGAAGCGGTCGAAGGAGGCGAAGCGGGCGAGGCGGGTGGGGCGCTCGAAGCGGGCGAAGCGGGCGCCTCCTTCGCGTCCGCCGCCGTCACCGCCACCGTCCGCTGCTGCGGGAGCAGGCCCAGCCGGGCGATGAGCGCGACGAGCGCGAAGGCCACCGCGCCGATCCAGAAGGTCAGGGTGAAGCCGGACTCGGCCGGCAGCGCCGGGACGCCCGCCGGCAGGTGCTCGACGGTCTTCGACGCCAGGATCGTGGTGACGACGGCGCTGCCGATCGCGCTGCCGGTGGAGCGCGAGATCGAGTTGATGCCGTTGGCGATACCGCTCTGGTGGGGCGGGACGCTGGCCATGATCACGGCCGGCATGGCGGCGTAGCCGAAGCTGACGGCCGCGCCGACGACCACCCCGGCCCCGATCACCGAGACGGTGTGACCGTGGTCGAGGGCGAGCCAGCCGAAGCCGGCGGCGCCGAGCGCGGCGGCGAGGACCAGCGCCAGGCGCGGGCCGCGGTGCCGGACGAGCTGGCCGCCGACGGGCGAGGCGAGCAGCGAGACGATCGCGCCGGGCAGCAGGAACTCCACGGACGCGCGCAGGACGGACGCGCCGAAGCCGTAGCCGGTCAGGGCCTCGGGCATCTGGACGAGGTACGAGACGCCCAGGAAGTTGGCGAACATCCCGAACCCGACGAGCACGCCGGCGAGGTTGGCCATGAGCACCGGGCGGTGGACGAACATCCGCATGTCGACGAGCGGTTCGGCGACCTTGAGCTCGGTGAGGACCCAGACGACCGTCATCACGGCGGCGCCCGCGAAGCTGCCGAGGGTACGGGCGGAGGTCCAGCCCCACTCGTGGCCCTGGGAGACGGGCAGCAGGAGCAGCAGCAGGGTGGTGCCGAGGGTGAGCGCCCCGAGGAAGTCGGTGCGGCCGCCGGTCCTGTGCCGGGTCGCGGGCACCAGGAGGGCCACGGCGAGCAGGGCCAGCGCGGCGAAGCCGGTCGCCATCCAGAAGGCGTCGCGGTAGTCGGCGTCGGAGCCGGAGGTGAGCAGGCCGGTGGCCACGAGCGCGAGCCCGCTGCCGAACGCGAGGGTGCCGCTGACCAGGGCCATCGCGCCGGGCAGCTTCTGCGGGCGGACCTCTTCGCGCAGGACGGACAGGGCGAGCGGGAAGATCGCGGTGGCGGCGCCCTGCAGGACGCGGCCGAGGATGAGCAGGGGGAGCGAGCTCGCCAGGGCCGAGAGCACGGAGCCCGCCACCATCACGCCGAGGACGGCCACCAGCGTGGGCTTCTTGCCGTGCTGGTCGCCGAAGCGGCCGAGCAGCGGGGTGAAGACGGCGGCCGAGAGCAGGGTGGCGGTGGTCACCCAGCTCACCTCGGCGGTCGAGGCGCCGAGGTCGGCGCGGATGAGACCCAGGATCGGGACCGGCAGGGTCTGCATCATCGAGACGACCATGGCGGCGAGGCTCAGGGCGAGGACGACGACCGTCTCGTTCCTGGGCGTGCCGGCCTCGGCGGCCGGGGTCGGGGTGGCGGGGGCGGTGGTCATGAGGGGGAGGGCCTTCGTGCTCAGTGCTTCACATGGCAGATGTTTGATGACATCAAGTACTTCCGTAGACGGTAGGGAGAGATGCTTGAGGTGGTCAAGTAAACAATTGATAATGTCAAGTAAAGTCGGTAGGGTCGAGGCATGAGCACGACCGTCCCTCGGACCCCCACCAAGCTGGAGCTGCTGGAGCTGCTCGCCAAGATCGGCACGGCCCAGTGGCGCGATTTCGCCGCCGCCGCTGCCGAGCGCGGGCTGACCTCCACCCAGGCCAAGGTCCTCGCGCAGCTGAACGGCCCGCTGCCGATGCGGGGGCTCGCGACCCTGCTGGTGTGCGACGCGTCCAACGTCACGGGGATCGTGGACCGCCTGGAGGCCCGGGGCCTGGTCCGCCGCGAGCCCGACCCCGCCGACCGCCGCGTCAAGAACGTCGTCGCCACGGACGAGGGCCGCGAGATCATCCGCCAGGTGCGTGAGGAGATGCAGGCCACGCACGGCGCCCTGGACGCGCTCGACCCCGAGGAGAGCGCGACTCTGTACGCCCTGCTGGACCGGCTGCGCCCGGGCCTGGAGAAGAACCCCCGGGACACCCGCAAGGCCTGATCCCCCGCGCGGCCGCGGCCCGGCACTCTCCGCTCGGGCGGGGTCCGCTCCGGCGCTCTCCGCTCAGGCGGGGTCCGCTCCGGCGGGGTCGCCGCCCGCGCTCGTGAAGCGTTCCTGCGCCGCCAGCACGGCGTCCGCGTGCCGGCCGGCCCAGGCGCCCAGCGCCCGGACGGCCGGCAGCAGGTCCGCGCCCGCCTCGGTGAGGGCGTAGTCCACCCGGGGCGGCGCCTCGGCGTAGCGGCGGCGTACCACCAGGCCGTTGTACTCCAGTCGGCGCAGCGCCTCGTTGAGCGACTTGGGACTGATGCCGCCGATCCGGTCGAGCAGCGCGCGCGGGCGCATCGGGCCGTTCTCGCCGAGGCAGTACACGACCACGCTGTCCCAGCGCCCCGCCAGTACCTCGAAGGCGACCCTGGCGCGGCAGTCCGCCGCGAACACGTCCCCGCCCAGCGCCGCCGCGCTCTCCGCTTCTTCCACGTACGCCATCCTGCCCCGGCCGATGCACACCGCGCGGTGCGCATCGGCGCGCCTAGCGTCCGCAAGGGACCGGACGGACCGGTCGCACTGCACACGGCAGGAGCAGCGCATGCGCATCGGCATGATCGGAACGGGTCGGATGGCGACCACCCTCGGCGGGGCCTTCGTCAGGGCCGGGCACTCGGTGGCGGTCGGCGGCCGGGACGCCGCGGCCGCGGCGTCCGTCGCCGCCCGGACCGGGGCCCGGGCCGCCGGCAGTGCGGCCGAGGCCGCGCGGTACGGCGAGGCGGTGCTGCTCGCCGTACCGGCGCACGCCGCGCCGGAGCTGGCCGGGCAGCTGGCACCCGAGCTGGCCGGGCGTACGGTGCTGGACTGTACGGTCCCCATGGCGCCGGGCCCCGCCGGGCCGGCCCTGACCACCTCCGGCGGCGCGGACTCGGTCGCGGCCCGGATCGCGGCGGCCGCGCCCGGGGCCCGGGTGGCCAAGGTGTTCGGGATCTGCCACGAGAGCATCTGGACCCTCAAGGCCCCGGTCTTCGAGGGCGCCCCGCTCGCCGTGCCGTTCTGCGCCGGCGACGAGAGCGCCGCCGCGCTGGTGGCGCGGCTGGTCACCTCCATGGGCTGCACGCCGCTGCCCTGCGGGGACCTGTCCCGCGCGCCGCTGCTGGAGGCGGCGGCGGTCTTCGCGATCGGCGTGTGGTGGTCCGGCGCCGCGCTCCCACAGCGCGAGGGACTCCTC
>NZ_JAJAUY010000174.1 GCF_020532625.1 Streptomyces antimicrobicus
GGCCGCCGGGGCGCGCGAGACGCGCATCCCGGTCAAGGGCGTCCGCAAGATGACCGCGCAGGCCATGGTGGACTCCGCGTTCACCGCCCCGCACGTCACCGAGTTCATCACCCTCGACGTGACCCGGACCATGAAGCTGGTCCAGGAGCTCAAGGAGGACCCGGACCTCGCGGGCCTGCGGATCAACCCGCTGCTGCTCATCGCCAAGGCGGTGCTGGTGGCGGTCCGCCGCAACCCCGAGGTCAACGCGTCCTGGGACGAGGCGGCCCAGGAGATCGTGCTCAAGCACTACGTCAACCTGGGCATCGCCGCGGCCACCCCGCGGGGCCTGATCGTGCCGAACATCAAGGACGCGCACGCCAAGACCCTCGCGGAGCTCTCGCAGGACCTGTCCGACCTGGTGGCCACCGCCCGCGAGGGCCGGACCTCCCCGGCGGACATGCAGGGCGGCACCCTCACCATCACCAACGTCGGCGTCTTCGGCGTCGACACCGGCACGCCCATCCTGAACCCCGGCGAGGCCGCGATCCTCGCGGTCGGCGCGATCAAGCCGCAGCCGTGGGTCCACAAGGGCAAGGTGAAGGCCCGCCAGGTCACCACCCTCGCGCTGTCCTTCGACCACCGCCTGATCGACGGCGAACTCGGCTCCAAGTTCCTCGCCGACATCGCCGCCGTGCTCGAACACCCGCGCCGCCTCGTCACCTGGAGCTGAGGCACCGCACGCGCCGCCGGACGGCCGGCCCCCCCCCCGGGGGCCGGCCGTCCGCGTTCCCGGGCGCGGTAGCCTGCCTCGCCGGGGAGAGGGGGGACGGGTGCCCATCGCCGAATTGCAGGTCTACTCCGTCGAGCGGGCCGACGGAGCCGGTGGCGTGTGCGTGGTCCGCTGCGTCGGCGGCGTCGCCCGGACCGGGCAGGTGTACGCCGCCGGGGAATCGAGGGTGGGCCTGCGCCGGATCGAGCGCCACGGGCGGACGGTCGGCTTCTTCGACGCCGGGCACGTGGCCAAGGTGCACCTGACGGGCGCCGTGGTCGCGCTGCTGAGCCGGGGTCAGGTGCTGACGTCCGTACCGCCCGGCGGCCACGGCCTGCAGGAGCTGGAGGACTGGCTGGCGGGGGACCCGCCGCTGGTGGAGGAGCCGACACCGGTCGCCCTCAGGGTGCTCGCCACGCAGCGCATGCAGGACGACCGGCTGCCCGCGCCGCTACGGCTGCGCTGGGGCCGGGTCGCCCGCGCGGCCTGCCGCCGCAAGGCCGCGTGGGCGGACGAGGAGCCGCTGCTCGCGGCCGCCGAGGACGCCGCCGTGCGCGGCTACCTCATCCACCACCTCGGGCCGGACCGGGCCGATCCCGCCCGCGACCCGGCCGGGCTGTGCCGGGAACTGCTGGACCTGCTGACCCGCCTCGGCCACACCCCGCGCGGCACGACCCGGCGGGCCGCCGCCTGGCGGGAGTTGCCGCTGGACGGGATCCGCGAGCTGCGCCGGGTCAAGACCGTGCTGGTCCGGCTGGAGTCCGTACGGCCGTACCTGGTGGACGGTGACCCGCTCGGCGGGGCGGTGGACGCCTGGACGGCGGTCCGCCCCCGGCTGCCCTGAGGGGCGGCGGGGCCGCCGGGGACCGGGGGCCGCCCGGGCGAAGGGCGGTACCGGTCGGGCCAGCACCCGGGGGTGACGGCATCCGCGCAGGTCAGCGCGGGTCGTACGCCGGTTGCGCGGGCCCTTGTGCGGCGTGTTGGGCATCCGGCCGGTGACGCTGCGGTTGCGGCTCGTCACGCGGTGTCCCTGAGTGGTGGCGACGACGTCCCCTGTCATGACCGCTCCCGAAGGAGAGAACCGTGCGCAGCCTGACCCGTGTCACCGTCCCCGCCGCCCTCACCCTGACCCTCCTGGCCGCGTCCCCGGGCCTCGCGGCCGCCGCCGCGCAGCCGGCGCGCCCGGCCGCCGCCGCCCAGGCCCCCGTGCCCGGTGCCGACGCCCTGCTGGCCCAGGCCAAGACGCTGGGGGACATCGGCGGCCTGCTCAAACCGGTCACCGATCTGCTCACCACGGTGCTGAAGGCGGACAACGGCAAGGTGCCGGAGGCGGACCTCACCAAGCTGACCGGTGACGTCACCGCCGCCCTGGACAAGGTGAAGTCCATGGCCCCGGCCCCCGCCCCGGCCGTTCCGCCCGTCACCGCGCCCGCCCCGGCCCCCGCGGTGCCCCCGGTGACGGCGCCGGTGACCCCGCCGAGCGTGCCGGTGAGCCCGCCGGCGCTGCCGGTGGCCGGGCCGCCGGCCGCCCGGCCGATGCCCGCCCCGCGGGCCGCCGGCCCCGTGGAGGACGCGGTCGCCGCGCTGCGCAAGGCCGTCGACGGCCTGACCAAGGCCGCCGGGACGTGCGGCTGCGCCGCCGACGTCAAGACGCAGGCCACGGACGTGGTGAGCGCCCTGCTCCAGCTGGTGCTGGCCCTGCTGGCGAGCCTCGGCCTGCCGCTGCCGGAGCTGCCCTCGCTGCCGCTGCCGGCGAAGTAGCCGCCCGTGCGCGTCCGTACGGTCCCTCCGGGCGGGCCGTACGGACGCGCGATCCGCGCTCACGCCCGCGCTGTCGGGCGGGGCCTGAGCGCCCACTGCTGCACGGACTCCAGCGGGCCGCGTTCGAAGCGGCGCAGCCACAGCCGCGACGCGGCCGCCAGCAGCACGGCCACACCGGCCCACAGGGCCATCACCCACCAGGGGCCGTGCCCGGCGAGCCGCTCGGTCAGGCCCAGGCCGATGCCGTAGCAGGCCAGCATGCACAGCACGTTCTGCAGGACGTAGCAGGACAGGGCGGTGCGGCCGATCGCGGACAGGGAGCCGGTCAGTGCGGCGGGCAGCGGCAGCCGGTCCAGCGCCCAGCCGATCAGGCCGATGTAGCCGAGGGCCACGACGGGGGCGGCGGCGTACCGGCCGAGCAGGAAGAAGTCCTGCCCGCCGAGGGCGCAGGCGGCGTTCAGCGGCAGGCCGAGGCCGAGGCCCCACCCCGCCAGCCGGGCGCGGATCCGCCGGCCGGTGTCGGTCGGGGCGAAGGCGCCCGCCCGGTGGAGCCGGACGCCGAGCAGGAAGAGGAAGAGCAGCAGGCCGAAGGAGAGCACCGGCTCGATCCGCAGCGCCCCGGCGTTCACGAGCCGGAAGCCGATCTGGTCGGCCCAGCTGCCGTGGGCGTAGAGGTCCACGGCGACGGTCGACGGCTCCTCGGCGCCGCTGCCGCCGGAACCGCTCCCGCCGGAGGAGGCGAGCTGGCCCAGGGTCAGCAGCGTCATCAGGGCCAGGTGCAGGCCCGCCGCGGTCCACAGCACACCGCGGCGCAGGCGCTCGGAGCGGGCCAGCAGCCAGGCGACCAGCAGGGCCGTCACGGCGTAGCCCATCAGCACGTCCCAGGCGAAGACGAGCAGGAAGTGGACGGTGCCTTCCAGGAAGAGGAAGGCGGCCCGGCCCTTGTAGCGGCCCGGCCACGGGGCACCGCGGCGGGCGGCGGAGTCGTACTGGATGGCCAGTCCGACCCCGAACAGCACGGTCAGCAGCGCCAGGAACTTGCCGTCCGCGAAGAAGCGGAAGAGGAACTCGGCGAGTGTGGCGACGGACGGGTCGGCGAGGGGGTCGGGCGCGCCCAGGCCGTCCTGGAGGACGGACCACTCCGAGCCGGGCGTCGCGAAGATCCAGACGTTGGTCATGAGGGTGCCGAGGATGGCCGCGCCGCGCAGGACGTCGAGCAGCGGGAGGCGCCCGGTGGTGGCCGGGCGGGTCAGGGTGTGCGTCGCCATGTCTTCCAGCGTCCCGGCGGGCCGGGGCGGACACGTCGTGCGGCCGGACGAAGCGGGAGTACATCCTTCGATGCAGGGGACGGGCGGCCGCGTCGTCCGCATCGTGGACGGGAGACCGCCGCGCATCCGAGTTGTATCTAACCTGTGCCCATGCCCTCGACCGCGCCCGCGACCCCGCTCACGCCCGCGGCCCCGCCCGCGACCGCCGCCGGGCGGGCGCCCGCGACCGCCGCCGAACGCGTCTACCAGCACATCAAGCAGGGCGTCCTCGACCGCCGCTACGAGGGCGGGACGCTGCTGACCGAGGGAGAGCTCGCCGAGGCCGTCGGCGTCTCGCGCACGCCCGTGCGCGAGGGGCTGCTGCGCCTGGAGACCGAGGGGCTCATCAAGCTCTACCCCAAGAAGGGGGCGCTGGTGCTGCCGGTGTCGGCGCAGGAGATCGCCGACGTGGTCGAGACCCGGCTGCTGGTCGAGGAGTTCACGGTCCACCGGGCCGTCCCCGCGCCACCGGCTCTGGTCGGCCGGCTGGAGGAACTGCTGCGCGAACAGGAACGGCACGCGGCCGACGGCGACCTGGCCGCCTTCGCGGTCGCGGACCGCTGCTTCCACGCCGAGATCGTCCGGCACGCGGGCAACCAGATCCTGAGCCGGCTCTACGACCAACTGCGTGACCGGCAGCTGCGCATGGGCGTGGCGGTCATGCACGCCCGCCCGGACCGGGTCGCGCAGAACCTCGCCGAGCACCGCGAGATCCTGCTGGCGCTGCGCGCGGGGGACGCCGAACGGGCGGCCGCCTGCGTGCGCGCCCACCTCGGCCGGGTCAGCGGCCTGATGCGCGGGGCCTCGGCATGACGGGCGCGGACACGGGCACCGCCGCCGCCCGGCCCGTCCTCGCCCCCGAGCCGCTCGGAGGCCGCAGGGCCGTCGCGATCTGGTGCGTCGGGGTGTCCGTCTACTTCGTGGCCGTCATCTTCCGCACCAGCCTGGGGGTGGCCGGGCTCGACGCCGCCGACCGCTTCCACGTGAACGCCTCCGCCCTGGCGACGTTCTCCCTGCTCCAGCTGCTGGTGTACGCCGGCATGCAGATACCGGTCGGGCTCATGGTCGACCGGCTCGGTACCAAGCGGGTGCTGACGCTGGGCGCGGTGCTGTTCACCGCCGGCCAGCTCGGCTTCGCCTGCGCGCCCTCGTACGGCACCGCGCTGGCGGCGCGGGCGCTGCTCGGCTGCGGGGACGCCATGACGTTCATCTCGGTGCTGCGGCTGGGCACCCGCTGGTTCCCGGTCCGCCGGCAGCCGCTGGTGGCCCAGCTCGCGGGGCTGGTCGGGATGGCCGGCAACCTGGTCTCCACGCTCGTCCTCGCGCCCGTCCTGCACGGCGTCGGCTGGGTGCCGGCGTTCGCGGGCAGCGCGGTGGCCGGGCTGGTGGTGCTGGTCCCGCTGGTGCTGTTCCTGCGCGACCATCCCGAAGGGCACGCGCCGGAGCCCGCGCCGCGCGGCGAGCGCGGCTACGTCCGGCGCCAGATCGTCCGCTCCTGGCGGGAGCCCGGCACCCGGCTGGGGTTGTGGGTGCACTTCACCACGCAGTTCCCGGCGATGGTGTTCCTGCTGCTGTGGGGCATGCCGTTCCTGGTCGAGGACCAGGGGCTCGACCGCGGCGCGGCCGGCGGGCTGCTGACGCTGGTGGTGGCCGCCAACATGGGCTTCGGGCTGCTCTACGGCCAGCTCGTCGGCCGCCGCCCCGGCGCGCGGATCCCGCTGGCCCTGGGCACGATCGGTACCACGGCGGCGCTGTGGGCCGCGGTCCTGGTCCATCCCGGCCACGCCCCGATGTGGCTGCTGGTCGTGCTGTGCGTGGTGCTCGGCACCTGCGGACCGGCCTCCATGATCGGCTTCGACTTCGCCCGGCCCGCCAATCCGCCGGCCCGGCAGGGCACCGCGTCCGGCATCACCAACATGGGCGGCTTCCTCGCCTCGATGACCACCCTGCTGGCGATCGGCGTGCTGCTGGACGCCACCGGCGACGACTACCGGACCGCCTTCTGCGCCGTCTTCGTGCTCCAGGCCCTGGGTGTGAGCCAGATCCTCCGGCTGCGGGGTCCGGCGCTGCGCCACGAAGGGGCGCGGGAGACGGAACCGGTGGCGGCCGGCCGGACGTCCTGACGGGTACCAGCCGGTGGCGGGCGGAACGGGACGGGGGTCTGCCCCGCCCGCCACACGAGGCTGCGGCCTCCCGGGGCCGGCGCCCGGGCCTCCCGCGTCCCGTGGCCGGCGCCCGGGCCTCAGGGCGTGACGGCGAAGTGGCGCAGGATCGCGTCGGCGAGTTCCTCGTCGCCCTCGGTCTTCACCCGGTCGGCGACGGCGTGCGGCCGCACCCGGCCCGCGGCCAGGCGTACGTACGTCTCCCAGTCCATCACCAGCGTCACGGCCGGGCCCAGCGAGGGCGTGCCGTCCATGGTGCCGCGGCCCTCGGCGTCGACCCGTACGGTGCGCATGAACTCCAGCGGGCCGTGCACGTCCAGCACCACCGCCGAACCGGCCGGGGCCCCGGCCTCCTTCGCGACGACCTTCGGCAGACCGGCCAGGAGGAGGTCGCGGGCCACGTGTGCCCCCGGCGAGTCGAGGTTGCCCGGCACGCCGAGGGCGGTGCGCAGGTCCTGCTCGTGGATCCACACGTCGAAGGCGCGCAGCCGGGTGGCGAGCTCCAGGGTGACCTGGTCGCCGAGCGGGCCCCGGACCATGGTCGACGGGTCGCGCTTCTCGTTGCGCAGCTGGCGGGAGCGGCGGATGACGGTGTACTCCAGCTCGGAGGTCATCTCCGGCGCGGTGTGGTGGCGCCGGACGTCGACCTGCACCTCCATGTAGCGGGTGAACTCGTCCACCACGTGGCGCAGGTCGCGCGGGAGGGTGTGGATCGGGCGGGGATCGCCGAGCATCTCGGTCTCGATCCCGATGATGTGGGACACCACGTCACGCACCGACCAGCCCGGGCAGGGCGTCGCCCGGTTCCACTCGCCCTCCGTCAACGGGACGACGAGTTCGGATATCGCCTCGATGGAGTGGGTCCACGCATCGACATAGGGCTGAAGGCTGGGATGGACGGTCAACGGGACCCCTCGCGTGCAGTTCAGTGGCGCGTTGTGGACTTGATTTCCAAAGCTACGCTGCCGATGAGCACCCCGGCAGTGCTTTCGTGTGACGATCGTAGGCCCGAGTTGACGGACCGAAAGCCAGGACGGTGGTACTGTGCGCGCCTCCCTCATCCAAATCGCCGTGCACGACGGGGAGTCGGTGGTTTCCCGCCGCTCCCGCGTCGCGGAGCTCGTACGGGAGCAGAGCGGCAGTGATCTCGTCGTGCTGCCGGAGCTGTGGCCGGTCGGCGCCTTCGCCTACGAGCTCTTCGAGACCGAGGCCGAGCCGCTGGACGGGCCGACCCGCGAGGTGATGGCGCAGGCGGCGCGCGACGCCGGGGTCTGGCTGCACGCCGGCTCGATCGTCGAGCGCGCGGGGGACGGCTCGCTGTACAACACCGCGCTGGTCCTCTCGCCCGAGGGCGAGCTCGCGGCGACGTACCGCAAGATCCACCGCTTCGGCTTCGACCAGGGCGAGGCGGTGCTGATGGCGGCGGGCGACTCGCTGACCACGGTGGAGCTGCCCGAGCAGACGCTGGGCCTGGCCACCTGCTACGACCTGCGCTTCCCGGAGCTGTTCCGCGGCCTGGTCGACAACGGCGCGACCGCGTTCGTCGTCCCGGCCGGCTGGCCGGCCCGCCGCCGCGCCCACTGGACGCTGCTGAACCGGGCCCGGGCCGTGGAGGACCAGGCGTACGTGCTGGCCTGCTGCTCGGCGGGCACGCACGCGGGCGTGGAGCAGGCCGGGCACAGCCTGGTGGTGGACCCGTGGGGCGAGGTCCTGGCGGAGGCCGGCCCGGGCGAGGAGGTCCTCACCGTCGACCTGGACCCGAAGAAGGTGCCCGAGACGCGGGAGGCCTTCCCGGCGCTGAAGGACCGGATGCTGGGCGTGCGCCGCGGGGCTCCCCGCTCCTCTTGAACACGTTCAACGCGGCCCCTATGCTGAAGCGCGATCGAACATGTTCAGGCAGCCGGCACAGGGGCAACGAATGGGCGCGGCGAAGGCGGCGGGAGCGGGAGCGGCCGCGCGGGCCGGGGAGACAGGCGGGGCCGGCGGGGTCGACGCGGACCGGATCCACCCGCTGCAGCGGGCGCTGGCCGCGACGGCCGCGCTCCTCTCCCTGGTGGCGGTCGCCCTGTCCCGCGACTTCGGCCTCGTGCCGTTCTTCCTGGCCTGGTCGGTGCCCTTCGTGGGCGTCCTCCTCGTCCGCCGCCGTCCGGCCTTCCGCACGTACTGCCTGGCCCTCGGCCTTCCGGTGCTGCTGCTGGCGCTGCCGCTGGCCCTGGTCGGCTTCCTGATGCTGCTGCCGTCCGCCGTCCTGCTCCTGCTGGCCCGCAGCGCCGACCCGCGCCGCGACCCGGACCGGGCCCGCTTCCACGCCACGCTCGGCGTGATCGTCGTCGTCCTGTTCCTGGCGAGGATCGCCTCGGGCGGCTGAGGGCGCGTCCGTCGGACCACGGGGAGCCGGTCCACCAACGGCTCCACCCGGCGCTCGGCGAACTCGGGCGGCAAAGGGCCCGCGCGGGTCAGGGTGGCCAGGCCGTGCAGGACGGCCCGGAACGTCTCGGTGAACGGCCCCCGGCCGACGCCGTCCCCGGCGACCTCGGCCAGGGTCTCCTCGACGGCTTCCGGGCGGGGCCGCCGCGCCCGGCCCGCGAGGCGGGGGACCGGGCGCCGGGAAAACCGGTGGAGGCGGGCCCGGGTGGGCCGTTAGCGTGCTGCCCGCCACGTCGTCGAGGCAAGGACATGCCGTTGTACACCCTGTGAGACCTCCCGAGCGCTGATCTGTCGCGCGTCGCGCCGCCCGTGCGCGCCGCGTCCCTTTCTGCTGCGGATTTCTCACTGAAACCGGTGTACTCCTGTGCTCACCACCTGGGCCGTCACGCCCACCTGCCTTCCGCTCGTACTCCGTCGCTGCCACGCGTGCGCGTCCCGGCACTTCCGGCCCGCCGGCAAGTTCCGGGTCAACGCCCACCACAAGCTCCTCGACGCCTGGCTCCTCGTGCTCTGCACCGCCTGCGGGGACACCGTGAAGCTCCCGCTCCTGGAGCGGGTCAACGTCCGCTCCGTACGGCCGGAGCTGCTGGACCGGCTGCACGCCAACGACCTCGGCCTGACCGCCGAGCTGCTCCAGGACCCGGCCGTGCAGCGCCGGGGCCGCATCGCCCTCGACTGGGCCGGCGCCTGGCGCCTGGACACCGGCGGCTCGGACCACCTGGACCGCGAGGTGCTCGACGTCAGGGTCCGCTTCGCGGCCCGCATCCCCGTCCGCCCCACCCGTCTGATCGCCGGAGCCTGCGGCCTGTCCCGGGCCGAGACCGAACGCCTGGTCACCACCGGCCACCTGGTCTCGGCCGTCCCCCTGACCGGCACGATCTCGTCGGACTTCACCTTCACCCTCAAACGCTGACCGGGCCGGGCGGCGGCGGGTGGGCGAATGGCAAGCTTGAAGGATGAACGATGCTGCCCCGGCGCCCACCCCCGCGCCCGCGTCCCGCCGTGCCCGTGTCCGCGCTCCCGAGCTCGTCGGGAAGGGGGGATGGCTCAACACCGGAGGCGAGGAGCTGTCCCTGGCCGCGCTGCGCGGGCGGATCGTGATCCTCGACTTCTGGACCTTCTGCTGCATCAACTGCCTGCACGTCCTCGACGAGCTGCGCGAGCTGGAGGAGAAGCACCGCGACACCGTCGTCATGATCGGGGTGCACTCGCCGAAGTTCGTGCACGAGGCCGAGCACGCCGCCGTCGTGGACGCCGTCGAGCGCTACGGGGTGCACCACCCGGTGCTCGACGACCCCGAGCTCGCGACCTGGAAGCAGTACGCCGTACGGGCCTGGCCCACGCTCGTGGTGATCGACCCCGAGGGCTACGTCGTCGCGCAGCACGCCGGTGAGGGGCACGCGCACGCCCTCGCGCGACTGGTCGAGGAGCTGGAGGCCGAGCACGGGGCCAAGGGGACGCTGCGGCGCGGCGACGGGCCGTACGTGGCCCCGGAGCCCGTCGCGACCGACCTGCGGTTCCCCGGCAAGGCCGTCGTGCTGCCGTCCGGCAACCTGCTCGTGTCCGACTCCACCCGGCACCAGCTCGTCGAGCTGGCCGCCGACGGCGAGAGCGTCGTACGGCGGATCGGCAGCGGGGAGCGCGGGTTCACCGCCGAGGCGTTCAACGAGCCGCAGGGGCTGGCGCTGCTGCCCGACGGGCGGGTCGTCGTCGCCGACACCGTCAACCACGCGCTGCGCGTCCTCGACCCGGACACCGGCGCCGTGGAGACCGTCGCCGGCACCGGCCGCCAGTGGTGGCAGGGGTCGCCCACCTCCGGACCGGCGCTGGAGGTGGACCTGTCCTCGCCGTGGGACGTGGCCTGGTGGCAGGACAAGGTGTGGATCGCCATGGCGGGCGTGCACCAGCTGTGGACCTGGGACCCGGCCGCGGGCACCGTCCAGGTCGCCGCCGGTACCACCAACGAGGGCCTGGTGGACGGCCCCGCCGCCGAGGCCTGGTTCGCGCAGCCGTCGGGCCTGGCGGCGGCCGGGGACCGGCTGTGGATCGCCGACTCCGAGACCTCGGCGCTGCGCTGGATCGACGTCGACGGGGTCGTGCGCACCGCCGTCGGCAGCGGGCTGTTCGACTTCGGGCACCGGGACGGCGAGGCCGGCCGGGCGCTGCTGCAGCACCCGCTGGGCGTGACCGCCCTCCCGGACGGCTCCGTAGCCGTCTGCGACACGTACAACCACGCCCTGCGCCGCTACGACCCGGCCACCGACCAGGTCACCACGCTGGCCACCGATCTGCGCGAGCCCAGCGACGCCGTCCTCGTCGGGGAGGACATCGTGGTCGTGGAGTCCGCCCGGCACCGGCTGACCCGGCTGCGGCTGCCCGAGGAGGCGGTGCGGGTGCAGGACGTCGCCCACCGCACGCAGCGGGCCGCGACCGACGTCGCCCCCGGCACGCTCCGCCTCGACGTGGTCTTCCGGGCGCCGAGCGGCCAGAAGCTCGACGACCGCTACGGGCCCTCCACCCGGCTGCTGGTCAGCTCCACCCCGCCCGAGCTGCTGGCGGGCGGCGAGGGCGCCGGGACGGACCTGTTCCGGGAGCTGGTGCTGGCCGACGGGGTCACCGAGGGCGTGCTGCACGTCTCGGCGATGGCGGCCTCCTGCGACGACGACCCGGCCAACGAGTACCCGGCCTGCCACGTGCACCAGCAGGACTGGGGCGTGCCCGTCCGGATCACCGCCGGTGGCGCCACCAGGCT
>NZ_JAJAUY010000175.1 GCF_020532625.1 Streptomyces antimicrobicus
CCGCGTCGGCCGCTGCCGCCGCGGGCGCGTCGCGCCGGCGGGCCTACGCCGGCTCGACCGGGTGCCCCGCCGCCTTCCAGGCCTGGAAGCCGCCGATCAGGTCGGTGGCCCGGTGCAGGCCCAGCTGGTGCAGGGAGGCGGCCGCCAGACTGGAGGCGTAGCCCTCGTTGCAGACGACCACCACCCGCAGCTCGTGGCTGGTGGCCTCGGCGGCGCGATGGCTGCCCTGAGGGTCGAGCCGCCACTCCAGCTCGTTGCGCTCGACCACCAGCGCCCCCGGGATCAGCCCGTCCCGCTCGCGCAGCGCCTGGTAGCGGATGTCCACGAGCAGGGCCTCGCCCGCCCGGTACGCCGCGTACGCCTCCCGCGCGCCGATGCGGGTGTAGCCGGAGCGGACCCGCTCCAGCAGCTCGTCGATGCCGGTCGGCCGGGGGGCGCTCACTGCCAGTCCGCCGGACGCTCGACGTGCTCCAGGGTGAGCACCAGGCCGTTGCGGCTGTAGCGGCGGATCTGCGGCAGCGGCGGGTAGTACGCGTGCACCGAGACCGCGTGCTCCCGGTCCGAGGCGTTGAGCACCTCGTGGACGTGGTGCTCGCCGAACGCCCGCCCGGTCCCCGCCTGCACGGCGCGGCTGCGGTCGTGGCCCGGCGCGAGCTCCAGGCGGTGCCAGCCCTCGGACGGCAGCCGGACCGCCAGCGAGTGCTCGACGAGCCGCCCCCGGGCGGTGGCGAACGCGCCCCGGGACTCGGCGTGGTCGTGCCAACCGGTGCCGGTGCCCGGCGGCCAGCCGATCAGCCAGGCCTCGCTGCCGCCGGGGCCGTCGAGCCGGATCCAGGTGCGGCCCTCGGGATCGAGCGGGAGCCGGTCGACCACGTCGGGGTCGGAGGCGGTGCGCCGCGCGAAGTCGAGGAGTTCCGCGGCGGTGGGACCGCCACCGCGCGGACGGGCGGCGGCGCCGGGCCCGGAATCGAGCCCGGATTCGGGCCCGGCGTCGGGAGCCGGGCGGGAATGCGCGGCAGGAGCGGGAGCGGGAGCGGGAGCAGGTGCAGGGGCGTGCGGGGGCACGGGGGCGTGCGCGGAGACAGACATGAAGGGGTGACCGTCCTGGAGGTTCGCGAAAGGAGCGCGCCGACGGCGCGCGGGGGAGAAGGCGAATCAGCAGGAGGGGCGACAGACGCAGCCCGCGTAGCGGAGGAGGTCCATGTGGACCCTCCGCCAGAGGCGTACGTCGGTGCCGGTCATGTCCGTGAGTGAACCATGAGCGGCACCGACGGTCAATCGATCACCGCGGGGGGCGTGGCCGCGGCCTCGCCCAGCGACAACTGCGCCGGCTCGCGTTCGGGCGCGCCCGCCCGGACCCGGTCGGCCGCCTCGTACAGCTCGGCCGGCCGGACGCCGGCGAACGTCGCGGCCAGGTGCCCGTCCGGCCGGACCAGCAGCACGGTGTGGGCCGCGGCCCCCGGGTAGCTGTCGGCGACCAGCAGCTCGGTGCGCATCGGCAGGGCGCTCACGGCCGCCGCCAGCCGGGGCATCAGCCCGGCCTTCACCCAGTGGCGCCGGTCCCAGACCCCGGTGCCGGGGGCGACGAGCACCACCAGCAGCCGCCGGCCCAGCCGGTCGCGCAGCGGCACGGTCGAGCCGTCGGGCGCGGTCACGGCGACGTTCTCCACCGGCCCGCCCGGCTCGGTGGCCGTCGGTACCTCGCGGACCGCGACCGGAGGGGCGTACGCCGGGGGCGCTCCGAGCGGCCCGCGCCCCAAGTGGCCGTCGGACAGCAGCTGTTCCTGCGCCCGGGACGAGCTCGGCAGCAGCGTGCGCAGCCCGCCCCCGCCGCGCAGTACGGGCATCGCCTGGTCGGCGGCGCGCAGCCGGGCGGCGACGGCGGTGCGCCGCTCGCTCTCGTAGCTGTCGAGCAGTGCCTCCGAGGCCCCGTGCTGCCAGGCCAGCGCCAGCTTCCAGGCGAGGTTCTCCACGTCGCGCATGCCCTCCTCGACCCCCTGGGTGCCCAGCGCGCCCAGCAGGTGCGCGGCGTCCCCGGCCAGGAAGACCCGGCGGTCGCGCCAGCGCCGCGCAAGCCGGTGGTGCAGCGTGTGCACGCCGGTGTCGAGCAGGTCGTACGGGGGAGTGGTGCCCTCGCACCAGCCGGCCAGGGTGTCGCGCACCAGCGTGACCAGCGCGTCCGGGGTGACCAACTCGCCGCGCGGCTCCAGCAGCCAGTCCAGCCGCCACACCCCGTCGGCCAGCGGCCGGGCCGTGACCTCCTGCGGCGGGCTGCGGTGCA
The DNA here is from genome assembly GCF_020532625.1 of Streptomyces antimicrobicus. Lineage (GTDB taxonomy): Bacteria > Actinomycetota > Actinomycetes > Streptomycetales > Streptomycetaceae > Streptomyces > Streptomyces antimicrobicus. Next base: position 2,282 of record NZ_JAJAUY010000175.1, read on the forward strand.
GCAGCGCCTCGCCGGGCCAGGGCAGCTCGGTGCGCAGCGCGGCCACGGCGTGCCGTTCCACGGCGGTGCGGCCGGGGAAGCGGATGCCCAGCAGCTTGCGCACGGTGGACCGGGCGCCGTCGCAGCCGACCAGGTAACTGCCGCGCCACCAGGTGGTCTCGGCGCCGCGGGTGTGCGCGGTGACCCCGTGGGCCTCCTGCTCCAGCGCGTCGAGCTTGCTGTCGGTGACCAGTTGGACCAGCGGGTGGGCCGTGGCGGCCGCGCGCAGCCGCCGGGTGAGCGCGTGCTGGGGCACGTGCAGCGGGGCCGGCGCGTCCTCGAAGGTGGTCCGCCGGCCCTCCTGGCGGCGGCGCATCACGCGCCAGGCGGCGTACGCGGCGCCCTCGTCGCGCAGGTTCGTGCAGCCCAGGCGGTGGGCCATGGCGGCGGTGTCGGCGTGCAGCACGACCGTACGGGCGGGGCGCGGATCGTCCTTGCCCGGCCCCTCGTCGAGGACGACGCAGGGCACGCCCTGCCCGGCCAGGGCGAGAGCCAGGCAGAGCCCGACGGGCCCCGCGCCGACGACGATCACCGGGTCCATGGCGCGGCTCCCGATGTCCGGTATGTGATCACAGAACGTATGCAACCCACTCGACGTGCGTGCGTCAAGTGACGCCGGCCTTCGGGGAAGCGCCGGAGCCCGTGTGCGCGAGCGGAATGACACCGCCGCAGCACACGGGCTCCGTGGGAGGACCGGCTCCGGATCAGCTGGTGGGCGCGTCGGCGGCCCCGGCGACGTCCTTCTCGGCCGGACCGCCCGCCGGTTCGCCGGCCCGCTGCTCGGGGAGGGTGCCGCCCTTGCCCTTCTTCGCCCGCCGCAGCCGCCGCTCCAGCCAGGAGGCGAACATCGTGAGGGCGAAGTTGAGCAGCACGTAGATCAGGGCGACCACGAAGAGGGTCGGGATCACGTTGCTGTAGTTGGCCGAGATCTGCCGGATCGACGTCATCAGCTCGGCGAAGCCCAGCAGGGCGCCGGCCAGGGCCGTGTCCTTGAGGATGACCACGAGCTGGCTCACCAGCGCCGGCAGCATCACCGTGACCGCCTGCGGCAGCAGGATGTGGGTCATCGTCTGGCCCTTGCGCAGGCCCAGCGCCCGCGCCGCCTCGGCCTGACCGCGCGGCAGCGACAGCACGCCCGCCCGGACGATCTCGGCGATCACCGACGCGTTGTACAGGACCAGGCCGGTGACGCACGCGTACAGCGGGCGGATCTCGGAGTCCACGCCGGACTGCACGAACAGCGCGGAGGCGAAGACCATCAGGATCAGCACCGGGATGGCCCGGAAGAACTCCACGACCGCCCCGACGGGAATCCGCACGAAGGCGTGGTCGGACAGCCGCGCGATGCCGAGCAGGGCGCCCAGCGGCAGGCCGATCAGCATGGCGAGGAAGGCGGCCTGGAGGGTCTGCAGCAGGCCAGGGATCAGATAGGTGGTCCAGATCTGCCCGTCGGTGACGAACGGCGTCCACTTGTCGGCCTCGAGCTGGTTCTTCTCGCCCATGGCGGACAGGACCCACCAGCCGGCCAGCGCCAGCAGCACCACGAAGACCGCGGTGTAGGCGAGGTTGCGCACCTTGGCCCTGGGGCCCGGGGTGTCGTACAGCACGGAGCTCATCGCTTCACCGCCACTCGCTTGGCCACCCAGCCCAGCAGCAGGCCAGTGGGCAGGGTCAGCAGGACGAAGCCGAGGGCGATGACCCCGAAGACGGCGAAGAGCGCGTCCGCTTCGTTCTCGATCATTTCCTTCATCAGCAGCGAGGCCTCGGCCACGCCGATGGCCGCCGCCACGGTGGTGTTCTTGGTGAGGGCGATCAGTACGTTGGCCAGCGGCGCGATGACCGCGCGGAAGGCCTGGGGGAGCACGATCAGGGTGAGCACCTGGAAGAAGCTCAGACCCAGCGCCCGGGCCGCCTCGGCCTGCCCGACCGGCACGGTGTTGATGCCGGAGCGCAGCGCCTCGCAGACGAAGGTGCCGGTGTAGGCGACCAGGCCCAGCACGGCCAGCCGGAAGCCGATCTCCTTGAAGTTGTCACCGCCGAGCGCGAAGCCGAGGGTCTGGTTCAGGCCCAGCGAGCAGGCGATGATCAGCACGGTGAGCGGGATGTTGCGGACGACGTTGACGTACGCCGTGCCGAAGGCCCGCATCAGCGGGACGGGGCTGACCCGCATGCCGGCGAGCACGGTTCCCCATATGAGGGAGCCGACGGCCGAGTAGAGGGTGAGCTGAACCGTCACCCAGAAGGCGCCGAGCAGGTCGTACTGCCCGGAGTCGAGAAAATCAAACACGATGCCCTGCGCTCTCCCCAGGATGGCCGGTGAGGGACGCCGCCGCCCGTGGCAGGCGGGCGGCGACGCCCCTCATCGCTGACTCAGCTGCCCTCGGTGATCTGCGGGGCAGGCTCGTTCTTGTAGTTGGCCGGGCCGAAGTTCTTCTTCACGAACTGCTCCCAGGAGCCGTCCTGGACCATCTTCCTGAGCGCGGCGTTGATCTTGGTCTGGAGCTCCTTGTCGCCCTTCTTCAGACCGATGCCGTAGTTCTCGTTGCTCAGGCTCAGGCCGACCAGCTTGAACTTGCCGACGTTCTTCTCCTGGGCGGCGTAGCCGGCGAGGATCGAGTTGTCGGTGGTCAGGGCGTCGACGGCCTTGTTCTCCAGGCCGGTCAGGCACTCCGAGTAGCCGCCGAGCTGCTGCAGGTCCGCCTCGGGGGCCAGCTTGGTCTTGACGTTCTGCGCGGAGGTCGAGCCGGTGACCGAGCAGAGCTTCTTCTGGTTGAGGTCCTCGGCCTTGGTGATGGAGGTCTCGTCGGCGCGGACCAGCAGGTCCTGGTGCGCGAGGAAGTACGGGCCGGCGAAGTCGACCTTCTCCTTGCGCTTGTCGTTGATCGAGTAGCTGGCGACGACGAACTTCACGTCGCCGTTGGCGATGAGGTTCTCGCGCTCGGCGCTGACGGCCTGCTTGAACTCGATCTGGTCGGCCTCGTAGCCGAGCTCCTTGGCCACGTACGTCGCGACGTCCACGTCGAAGCCGGTGTACTTGCCGTCGGGGGTCTTCAGGCCCAGACCCGGCTGGTCGAACTTGATGCCGACGACGAGCTTGTCCTTCTTGCCCGCGCCGTCACCGCTGCCGCCGCCGCTCTTGCCGCTGCCACCCGCGCAGGCGGTCGCGGACAGGGCCAGGGTGACGGCAACGGCCGCGGCGGCGCCGGTCTTGAAAACCTTCATGGTGAACTTCCCTCGGATGAGACGTTGTTGTCCGATGAGCGGCGTGCGCGGGACGTGCCCGGTCCGCTCCGTCGACCGGTTGACTACCAGACGCGAACCGTCAGTGGTGCAGGATCTTCGAAAGGAAGTCCTTGGCGCGGTCACTGCGCGGGTTGCTGAAGAACTGCTCGGGCGCGGCCTCTTCGACGATCTTGCCGTCCGCCATGAACACGACCCGATTGGCGGCCGAGCGGGCGAAGCCCATCTCGTGCGTGACGACGACCATCGTCATGCCCTCCCCGGCGAGCTGCTGCATGACCTCCAGCACCTCGTTGATCATCTCGGGGTCGAGCGCCGAGGTCGGCTCGTCGAACAGCATCACCTTCGGGTCCATGGCCAGCGCGCGGGCGATCGCCACGCGCTGCTGCTGGCCGCCCGACAGCTGCGCCGGGTACTTGTCGGCCTGCGAGCCGACGCCCACCCGGTCCAGGAGGGCGCGGGCCTTCTGCTCGGCCGCGGCCCGGTCGGCCTTGCGGACCTTGACCTGGCCCAGGACGACGTTCTCCAGCACCGTCTTGTGCGCGAAGAGGTTGAACGACTGGAAGACCATGCCGACGTCGGCGCGCAGCCGCGCCAGGTCCTTGCCCTCCGCCGGCAGTTCCTTGCCGTCGATGGTGATGGTCCCGGAGTCGATGGTCTCCAGCCGGTTGATCGTCCGGCACAGCGTCGACTTGCCCGATCCCGAAGGACCGATCACGACGACGACCTCACCGCGGGCAATGCTCAGATCGATGTCCTGAAGCACGTGCAGCGCGCCGAAGTGCTTGTTGACGTTGCTCAGGACGACCAGGCTGTCCGCAGCCGGCGCCGCGTCCTTTGCGCCCTCGGTCACTGATACTCCGCTCATCGGCTTCTTGCTCCGTCCTCCTCGGTTGGGAGGACAGTAGGGGGACCGTGCGCACACCGTCATCACATCTGAGCGAGAATTGAGGATAACGATCCGGACTCGTGCGTACACGGTCCGTGTGCGCCGCACGCTGTACGCGTACCGGGTGGATAACGACAAGGCGCGCCGCACTCGGACGGCCTTGACGTGGGAGTCTTTGTCGGCGTGGATGCATGGTGGCCACAAACGTGCCGGCTGTCCGGCACGCGCCCGGCACCCGGCCCGCACCGACACACCTCGGCCACTTCCGACCACAGTGGCCGACGGACGGGCGGCGCCGCACGACCGCACGCACGCACGACCGTACGACCGCACGCACGACCGCACGACGGAAAGATCCGGAAAGGGGGACGCATGAGACTGCTGCTCGTCGAGGACGACGACCACGTCGCCGCCGCCCTCTCCGCCATCCTGGCCCGCCACGGCTTCCGGGTCACCCACGCCCGCAACGGCGAGGAGGCCCTGCAGGCGCTGCTGCCCGCCGACGCCCCGCCCTTCGGCGTGGTCCTGCTCGACCTCGGACTGCCCGACCAGGACGGCTACGAGGTGTGCGGCAAGATCCGCAAGCGCACGTCCACCCCGGTCATCATGGTGACCGCGCGCTCCGACGTCCGCTCCCGCATCCACGGCCTGAACCTCGGCGCCGACGACTACGTCGTCAAGCCCTACGACACCGGCGAGCTGCTCGCCCGCATCCACGCCGTCGCCCGCCGCACGGGTGCCCCCGACGAGGCCGCGCCCGGCCCGAACGGCGGTGGCGGGCCCGCCGTGGTCCGCCTCGGCCCCGTCGCCGTCGAGCTGTCCACCCGCCGGGTCAGCGTCGACGGAGTCGACGTGCCGCTGACCCGCAAGGAGTTCGACCTGCTCGCCCTCCTCGCCCAGCGCCCGGGCGTGGTCTTCCGGCGCGAGCAGATCATCAGCGAGGTCTGGCGCACCAGCTGGGAAGGCACCGGCCGGACCCTCGAGGTGCACGTCGCCTCGCTGCGCTCCAAGCTGCGGATGCCCGCGCTGATCGAGACCGTGCGCGGGGTGGGCTACCGGCTCGTCCCGCCGCCCGCCGCCTAGGAGCGGCCCCGGTGCGCGCCCGGCTCCTCCCGCTGCTCGTCGTCCTGATGGCCGGCGTCCTGCTGGCCCTCGGCTTCCCGCTGGCCGTCAGCCTGGCCGCCGGGCAGCAGCAGGGCGTGGTCGTCGACCGGATCGACGACAGCGCCCGCTTCGCCGCGCTCGCCCAGTTCGTGATCGACTCCGAAGGCGCCGGGCACTCCGGCGCCGACGAGCGCCGCGAGACCCTGCAGTCCGAACTCGCCCGCTACCAGGAGCTGTACGGCATCCGGGTCGGCATCTTCTACCGCGACGACAACGCCATGGCCCGCGCGCCGGGCTGGTGGCGGCTGCCGGCGGACGGCGAGGGCCGGCGCGCCTTCGAGGAGGCGCTGGCCGGCCGCCGCAGCCACGACCCCGCCCAGGTCTGGCCCTGGCAGACCGACGGGAAGCTGCTGGTGGCCTCGCCGGTCGTGCTCGACGGGGACGTGGTCGCGGTCGTCGTCACCGAGTCGCCCACCGACCGTATGCGCGCCCGCACCCTGCGCGGCTGGCTGCTCACCGCCGCCGGGCTGGCCGCCGCGATGCTGCTCGCCTTCGGTGCGGCGCTGCGGCTGACCAGCTGGGTGCTCAAGCCCGTGCGGACCCTGGACGCCGCCGCCCACGGCATCGCCACCGGGCGGATGAACTCCAGGGTGGCGGAGTCCGGCGGCCCGCCGGAACTGCGCAGACTGGCCACCTCGTTCAACGAGATGGCCGACAACGTCGAAGAGGTGCTGGAGCAGCAGCGCGCCTTCGTCGCCGATGCCTCCCACCAGCTGCGCAACCCGCTCGCGGCCCTGCTCCTGCGGATCGAGCTGCTCGCCCTGGAACTGCCCGAGGACAACGAGGAGATCGCCTCCGTCCGCGCCGAGGGCAAGCGCCTGGCCCAGGTCCTCGACGACCTGCTGGACCTGGCCCTGGCCGAGCACGCCTCCGCCGAGCTGGCCGTCACCGACGTCGGCCGACTGGCCGCCGAGCGGGTCGCCGCCTGGCGCCCGCTCGCCGAGGAGAAGGGCGTCCGGCTCGGTCTCACCGGGCGGGCCGCCGTCACCGGCTGGGCCGACCCGATCGCGCTGTCCAGCGCCCTGGACGCGGTGATCGACAACGCGCTGAAGTTCACCCCGGCCGGGGAGTCCGTCGAGGTGTCGGTGGCGGCCGACGGGCGGTACGCCCGCGTGGTGGTCGCCGACCGGGGCCCGGGCCTGACCGAGGAGGAGCTCGCCCGCATCGGCGACCGGTTCTGGCGCAGCGGCCGGCACCAGAACGTCAAGGGCTCCGGCCTCGGCCTGTCCATCTCCCGCGCGCTGCTCGCCGCGGGCGGGGGCTCGCTGGCGTACGAGACGAACCCGCCGCACGGCCTGCGCGTGACCGTGCGGGTTCCGCGCAGCTCTCCGCAGGGCTGACCCGCCCCGGCCCCACGCCGCCGGGGGCAGGCCGGAAGCGGTGGCTGCGGTCCTACCAGGGGTGGTGGACGCGGGCGGCCGGGCCGGCGGTGTACAGCTCCCCGACGGCCCGGACCTCGAAGGTCGCCGCGCGCTCGCGGCCGTCCCGCAGGAGGCCGGGCACGTGGAACGCCGTCCCGCAGGTGCCGCCGAGGAAGCGCCGCCCGCCGTCGCCGAGCACCCGGTGGAGCTCGTAGTGGCGGACCGGACCCGGCGCCCGCCGCCACGACAGCCGCAGCTCCGTCGTCCCGTCGCCGCCGGACGCCCACGCGTCCACGGTGAGCTGGCCCGGGGCGGCCGGCCGGTCCCGGCGGCCGTCGTACGCCGCCAGGGCCCCGAGCCGCCAGGAGAGGGGGCCGCCGCCGGCGGGGCCGACGAGCCGTACGGCGAACCCGTACCCGGTCCGGCCCGCGAGCCCGGCCAGCCGGAACCGTGACGTCCGCCAGCCGCCGCGGGCGCTTCGCGACGACGCCACCCATGTGTACGGGACGGGCTCGCCCGGCGCGGCCGGTTCCCGGGTGGCGACGCCCAGCTCGACCGCGACCGGCCCCGACCCGGGCTCCGTACGGTGGACCAGCTCGACCACCGTGGACCGCGACAGCGGCAGCCGCGTGGCGTGCAGGCCCACGGTGACCGCTGCGGTGGGGGCGCCGCGCACGAGGAGGCTGGAGCCGCCGCGCCAGGCGTCGGCGAAGTCCAGGGTGACGGCGGGGCGCGGGCCGGTGGTGTCCACGACCCAGCGGCGGCCCGGCAGCCGGTCCTGGAGCCCGAGGTGGTTCCACGGCCGGTCCGAGGCGACCCGGCCGGCGTCGTACCAGCGCAGGCCGTGCCCGGTGTTGAAGGCGCACGCGAAGGGCAGGGCCGCCACCGTGGACCGGTCGGCGACCACGGTGGCCGGCGCCCGCCAGCCGGCGGTCGGGCCCGCGGAGTCGGGCGCGGGCCCGGGGTGGGCCGCGGGCCCGGGGTCGGGCGCGGACGCGGGGTGGGCGGGGTCGAGCGAGGCGCCCGTCCAGAACCGGTCGTCGGCGGCGTGGAAGGCGCCGGGGGAGCGGTCGGTGAGGTGGTTGCGGGTCCATTCGGGCCGGTAGAGCCCGACACTGACGACGTGCCGGCCGCTGGTGGGCACGAGGGCCTCCCACGGGACCGGGGTGTCCCAGCCCCGGGCCTCGACGTCCACGCCCGCCCACAGCTCGTAGCGGTCGCGGCCGATCCTGTCCGCGCGGGCGGCGGACTGCGCGAGGGTGTCGGCCGTCCAGCGGAAGTCGACGAAGAAGCGGTCGCTGACCCGGCCCGAGCGGTCCTCGTAGAACTCCTGGTTGAGGTCGTTGAGCCCGCCCTGCCAGTCCACCCGGCCGGTCACGCTCAGGGCGTCGTACCAGGTCACGCGGAGGTCGTGGGCCGCGCCGGCGGTGCGCAGCGCGCGCAGGAAGGCGCGGGCGCGGGCGGCGAGGGCGCTGTCGCCGCCGTCGGTCTCGGCGTTCACGAACCAGCCGTCGAAGCCGTAGGCGCGGGCGACCCCGGCGAGCTTCTCGGCGACCGGGAACCGGCCGTCGGCGTCCTGCTGGACGAGGTCACGCGTCCAGCGGAGGTCGCCGCCGTACGCGACGGGCGGCAGGAAGACGGTGCCCAGCACGCGGACGCCGTTGCGGTGGGCGGCGTCCACCAGCGGCGCGTCGGGGGCGAGGACCAGGCCCTCCCCGGCGGATCCTCCCCAGAAGACGAGCTCGTCGAGATAGGCCCAGTGGGTGAGCGCGTAGTGGTCGGCGGTGGCGGACCCCTGCGCCGGGTAGCCGGCGGTCGGACCGAACGAGACCAGCGCGGAGATGCGCGCCTGGTCGGCGCGGGCCGCGGGGTGGGGCGGGACCGGGGTGAAGCGGGGCGCGAGGGGGACGCTCGCGGCGCGGAAGGCGAGGTCCGGATCGCCCTCGGGCGTCCAGGACATGAGCGAGCGCCAGACGACGCCGGGGGCGGGACGGCCGGCGGGCAGCGTGTCGGGGAACCAGTAGGAGGCGTACGGCGCCAGGCCCGCGGCCGGTG
>NZ_JAJAUY010000176.1 GCF_020532625.1 Streptomyces antimicrobicus
GGCCGGTCCCCGTCCGCAGGGTGCCCCCGGCCAGGGCGGTCCCCGTCCCTCGCCGGCCGGCATGCCGCGTCCGCAGGGCGGCCCGCGTCCGGGCCCCGGTGGCCCCGGTGGCAACCGTCCGAACCCGGGCATGATGCCGCAGCGTCCCGCTGCCGGCCCGCGTCCCGGTCCTGGCGGCGGTGGCCGTCCGGGTGGTCCCGGCGGTCGTCCGGGTGCTCCCGGCGGCGGCGGTCGTCCCGGCTTCGCCGGCCGTCCGGCCGGTCCCGGCGCCCGTCCCGGCGGCGGCGGTGGCGGCTTCGGCGGCCCGCGTCCCGGTGGCGGCGGCTTCGGCGGCGGTCCCGGCGGTGGCGGCGGCGGTCGTCCCGGCTTCGGTGGCCGTCCCGGCGGTCCCGGTGGCCGTGGTGGCACGCAGGGCGCCTTCGGCCGTCCCGGCGGCCCGGCCCGTCGTGGCCGCAAGTCGAAGCGGCAGCGGCGCCAGGAGTACGAGGCCATGCAGGCCCCGTCCGTGGGCGGCGTGATGCTGCCTCGCGGCAACGGCGAGACCATTCGCCTGTCGCGCGGTGCGTCCCTCACCGACTTCGCGGAGAAGATCAACGCCAACCCGGCCTCGCTCGTCGCGGTCATGATGAACCTCGGCGAGATGGTCACGGCCACGCAGTCCGTCTCCGACGAGACGCTGCAGCTCCTCGGCGACGAGATGAACTACACCGTTCAGATCGTCAGCCCCGAGGAGGAGGACCGTGAGCTGCTGGAGTCCTTCGACATCGAGTTCGGCGAGGACGAGGGCGGCGAGGAGTACCTGCTGCCGCGTCCGCCGGTCGTGACCGTCATGGGTCACGTCGACCACGGTAAGACCCGACTGCTGGACGCCATCCGCAAGACCAACGTGGTCGCGGGCGAGGCCGGCGGTATCACGCAGCACATCGGTGCGTACCAGGTCGCCACCGAGGTCAACGGCGAGGACCGCAAGATCACCTTCATCGACACCCCGGGTCACGAGGCGTTCACCGCCATGCGTGCCCGTGGTGCCAAGTCCACCGACATCGCGATCCTGGTGGTCGCGGCGAACGACGGTGTCATGCCGCAGACGGTCGAGGCGCTCAACCACGCCAAGGCCGCCGAGGTCCCGATCGTCGTCGCCGTCAACAAGATCGACGTCGAGGGCGCGGACCCGGTCAAGGTGCGCGGTCAGCTGACCGAGTACGGCCTGGTCGCCGAGGAGTACGGCGGCGACACGATGTTCGTCGACATCTCCGCCAAGCAGGGTCTGCACATCGACAAGCTGCTGGAGGCCGTGGTCCTGACCGCGGACGCCGCGCTCGACCTGCGGGCCAACCCGGAGCAGGACGCGCAGGGCATCGCCATCGAGTCCCACCTCGACCGTGGTCGCGGTGCCGTCTCGACGGTCCTGGTCCAGCGCGGAACGCTGCGCATCGGCGACACGATGGTCGTCGGCGACGCGTACGGCCGCGTCCGGGCGATGCTCGACGACAAGGGCAACAACGTCGAGGAAGCGGGTCCGTCGACCCCCGTCCTGGTCCTGGGTCTCACCAACGTCCCCGGCGCCGGCGACAACTTCCTCGTCGTCGACGAGGACCGCACGGCCCGCCAGATCGCCGAGAAGCGCGCTGCGCGCGAGCGCAACGCCAACTTCGCCAAGCGCACCCGCCGGGTGTCCATCGAGGACCTCGACAAGGTGCTCGCGGCCGGCGAGGTCCAGCAGCTGAACCTGATCATCAAGGGTGACGCGTCCGGTGCGGTCGAGGCCCTCGAGTCCTCGCTGCTCCAGCTGAACGTCGGCGAAGAGGTCGACATCCGGGTCCTGCACCGCGGCGTCGGTGAGGTCACGGAGTCCGACATCAACCTGGCCATGGGCTCGGACGCCATCGTCATCGGCTACAACGTGCGCGCGGCCGGCCGCGCCACGCAGATGGCCGAGCGCGAGGGTGTCGAGGTCCGCTACTACTCGGTGATCTACCAGGCCATCGAGGAGATCGAGGCGGCCCTGAAGGGTCTGCTCAAGCCGGAGTTCGAAGAGGTCGAGCTCGGTACGGCGGAGATCCGCGAGGTCTTCCGCTCGTCCAAGCTGGGCAACATCGCCGGTGTCCTGGTCCGCTCGGGCGAGGTCAAGCGCAACACCAAGGCGCGCCTGCTGCGCGACGGCAAGGTCGTCGCGGAGAACCTCACGATCACGGGTCTGCGTCGCTTCAAGGACGACGTCACCGAGATCCGCGAGGGCTTCGAGGGCGGTATCAACCTCGGCAACTACAACGACATCAAGGTCGACGACGTCATCGCGACGTACGAGATGCGCGAGAAGCCGCGCGGCTGACGCCGGGCGCTCATCGCAGCCGTGTCGTGACCGGGGCCGGTCGGCGGAATTTCCGTCGATCGGCCCCGGCCGTTGCGTGTACGGTTCTGGTGTCCCTGTCAGGCACTGGCCTCACAGGTCACCGAACCCGAACCGGCGGGACATCCGGAACTGCATGTACGTGGGGACTCTGTCCTTCGATCTGCTCCTCGGCGACGTCCATTCGTTGAAGGAGAAACGCTCCGTCGTGCGGCCCATCGTCGCCGAGCTCCAGCGCAAGTTCTCTGTGAGCGCGGCCGAGGTGGGCGACCAGGACCTTTACCGCAGGGCCCGGATAGGGGTCGCGCTGGTGTCCGGGGACGCGGGGTTCGTGTCGGACGTGCTCGACCGCTGTGAGCGGCTGGTCGCGGCGCGTCCGGAAGTGGAGCTGCTGTCGGTGCGACGCCGGCTCCACGGTGATGAAGACTGAATGCAAGAACAGAAGGAGACGGACCAGTGGCCGACAACGCGCGGGCGAAGAAGCTGGCAGACCTCATCCGGGAGGTGGTCGCCCAGAAGCTGCAGCGTGGCATCAAGGACCCGCGGCTCGGCACCCACGTGACGATCACGGACACCCGGGTCACCGGTGACCTGCGGGAGGCCACGGTCTTCTACACGGTCTACGGCGACGACGAGGACCGTGCCAGCGCCGCCGCCGGCCTGGAGAGCGCCAAGGGCATGCTGCGCTCCGCGGTCGGCCGGGTCGCCGGCACCAAGTTCACGCCGACCCTGACCTTCGTCGCGGACGCCCTCCCGGAGAACGCCAAGACCATCGAGGACCTCCTCGACAAGGCGCGGCTCTCCGACGCCGCCGTACGGGAGGCGTCCTCGGGCGCCACGTACGCCGGTGAGGCCGACCCGTACAAGAAGCCGGGCGAGGACGAGGACGAGGACGCAGCCGCGGAATGAGCAGGGTAAGCACCACTCCGGACGGCCTTGTCATCGTCGACAAGCCGTCCGGTTTCACTTCGCACGACGTGGTCGCCAAGATGCGCGGGATCGCCAGGACCCGCCGGGTCGGCCACGCCGGCACCCTCGACCCCATGGCGACGGGCGTCCTCGTCCTGGGCGTGGAGAAGGCCACCAAGCTCCTCGGCCACCTCGCGCTGACCGAGAAGGAGTACCTCGGTACGGTCCGCCTCGGCCAGAACACCGTCACCGACGACGCCGAGGGCGACATCACGTCCGCCACCGACGCCTCCGGGGTGACCCGCGAGGCCGTCGACGCGGGCATCGCCAAGCTGACCGGGGACATCATGCAGGTCCCGTCCAAGGTCAGCGCCATCAAGATCAACGGCGTGCGCTCCTACAAGCGCGCCCGGGAGGGCGAGGACTTCGAGATCCCGGCCCGGCCGGTCACCGTCTCCTCGTTCCAGGTCTACGACATGCGCGAGGCCGAGGCCGAGGACGGCACCAAGGTCGTCGACCTGGTGGTCTCGGTGGTCTGCTCCAGCGGCACCTACATCCGCGCCCTGGCCCGTGACCTCGGCGCCGACCTCGGCGTCGGCGGGCACCTCACGGCGCTGCGCCGCACCCGGGTCGGCCCGTACAAGCTGGACCGGGCCCGGACGCTGGACCAGCTCCAGGAGGACCTGACGGTCATGCCCATCGCCGAGGCGGCGGCCGCCGCCTTCCCGCGCTGGGACCTGGAGGCCCGCCGGGCGTCCCTGCTGACCAACGGCGTCCGGCTGGAGATGCCGGACGAGTACGAGCACGGCCGGCCGGTCGCGGTCTTCGGGCCCGAGGGCAAGCTGCTCGCGCTGGTGGAGAGCAAGGGCGGCAAGGCCAAGTCCCTGGCCGTCTTCGCCTGAGGGCCGGACGTCGTACCACGACGTGGAGCGGTGAGCACCGGTAGTGCTGCTCACCGCTCCACGACCCCCCTCGGGTAGGTCTCTATCCACCCGGAGGCCCGTATTCACCCGTCCGAGCAGGCGCTCGGAGTGAATGCGGGGAGCGTAAGGGGGCGCTTTCGTCCCACGTGCTTTTCCCGCTGATCTTCGTCGACCTACGGTCGTGTGATGGAGGTCACGGGGGAGCTGGTCCGGATCTGCGATCACGTCGGGCGGCCGCGCGGCAGCGGCTTCGTCGCCGACGACCGGGGGACGGTGCTGACCGGCCACGACGTCGTGGCCGGCCTGGAACGGCTGGTGCTGCACGGCCCCGGCCCCGACGCGCGCCCCTGCGCGGTGGAGGCGGCCGACGTGCTGCCGCTGCCCTCGGCCGGACTGGCGCTCGTACGCACCGACGGCCTGGAGGCCCGACCGCTGCCGGTGACCGTACGCGAACCGCTGCGGGCCGGGCGGTACGTCCGCCTGGCCGCGCGCGGCTGGCGGCAGGCCAGGGTCCTCGGGCCGGCCCCGTCCGGCCCCGGACCGTCCTGCCCGGTGCAGATCGCGCTGGCCCTGGGCACCGACGGGACGGACGCGCTGCGGCTCGGCGGAGAGGCCCGCGGTGGGCCGGTGCTGGACGCCGAGACCGGCGCCGTGCTCGCGGTCCTCGGCGGCGTCGGGCAGGTCGACCCGTACGGGCCCGGTCTCGCCGTCGTCCTGCGCCGGGCGGCCGCCGCCGACCCCGACGGGCCGCTGGCCGAACTGCTGGCCCGCAACGCGGCGACCGTGCCCGCGCACGGCGCCGACCTCAACCTCGCCGGCGCCCTCCAGCTGACCGGCGCCACCCTCCCCGCGGCGCCGCCGGGGGACCAGGACGGCCCGGAGCCGGTCGAACGGGCCGCCGTCACCGAGGAGTTGACCGCCTTCGCCGGCTCCGGCCGGCTGGTGACCGCCCTCGTGGGCGCCCCCGGCACCGGCCGCACCTCGGAACTGGCGGCCCTGGCCCGCCGCCGTACCCTCGGCCCCGCCCCGGCCCCCACCCTCTGGCTGCGCGGCGTCGACCTCCACGCCGACGACGCCTCGCTCGGCGACGCGGCGGCCCGTGCCGTGGCCGAGGCGGAGAGGCGGCCGGTCGGCGGCCCCCCGCTCCCCTCCGCGGCGGCGGAGCCCGGCGCCGGTCGCACCACGGTCGAGCGGATCGCCGCGCTGGCGCGGGCCGCGGGACGGCCGCTGACGGTGCTGCTCGACGCCCCCGAGGAGATGCCCCCGCAGCTCGCGCACCGGCTCGCCGCGTGGACCGAGGCGTCCGTGGACTGGCTGCGGGCCGGCGGGATCCAGTGGGTCACCGGCTGCCGGCCCGAGTTCTGGGAACGCGTCGGAGCCGCGTGCCCGCCCGACGTCCTGCACCGGCCCGCCCGCCCCGCGCCGCAGCTGCCGCCCGCCGTCCGGCTCGGCGACCTCGGCCCCGACGAGGCGGCCACCGCCCGCGCCCGGTACGGCATCCCCGACGGGGCCGTACGCGCCGCCGACGCCCGGCATCCGCTCACGCTGCGGCTGCTGTCCGGGATCCGGGCCGCCGGGGTGACCCAGGGCCGGCCCGGGCGCGCCGAGGTGTTCGCGGCCCACCTGGACCTGATGTGCCTGCGCGTGGCCGTCCGGATCGCCGCGGGCGGCGCCGCGCCCGTCCACGCCCCCGGGGTACGGCGCCTGGCCGCGCGGGTGGCCGGCCGGCTGCACGAGGCGGCCCGGCGGTGTCTCGGCCCGGGGCAGGGCGAGCTGGACCGGGCCTCCTTCGAGGAGCTGTTCCCGCGGCGCACCGGCTGGGCCTGCGCGGTCCTCACCGAAGGGCTGCTCGTCCCGGCCGGCGCCGGGTACCGGATCGCCCACGAGGAGCTGTCCGACTGGCTGCAGGCCGGCCACCTCGACGTGCCGACCGCCCTGGACTCCCTGGTCCACCGCCGGCTCCCGGCCGCCGCGCTGCCCGTGCCCCGGCACCGCGTCGGACCCGTGGTCGAGGCGCTGCTCCAGCTGCCGCCGCAGGTGCTCGCCGGGCGGCTCGCCGACCTGCTGGCCGTCGTCGCGGCCCCGGCGGGCTCCCGCGCGGCCGCGGCCGACGACGATCGGCTGTGGTGGGCGACCCGGCTGCTGCGGGAGGTGCTGCTGCGCACCGGCGACGCGCTGCCGTACCTGGAGGTCCTGGAGGGGCTGGCGGACCATGTGGCGCAGGCGGGGCCGGGGGAGTTCGGCGGCTCGTTCCTGAACCGGCTGCGGCTGCCCGAACCCGTCCGCCTGGACCTGCTGCGGCGCGTCCTGCCCGCCGACCCGCCGCCCCCCGAGAGCGCCGGCCCGGCCGGGCACCCGGCCGCCGACCGTTCCCTGCCCGCCGACCGCTACCTCGACGCCGCCCGGCGCCGCCTGGTGCGCGACCCGCGGCGGGTCCAGCCACTGCTCGTCGCCTGGTTCGGGGACGAGCGCACGCTGCGCGGACGGCCCGGAGCCACCGTCGCCACCGCCGCGCAGGCCCTGCTGCACACCCACCGCGCGCTCGCCCCCGACGACCTCGCCGAGGCCCTGGTCGCCGCCGCGCACCCGCGCGCCGACGAACTGCTCGCCGTCCTCGCCGAGGAGGAGCCCACCGCCGTGTGCCGGGCCGTGCACCGCTGGGCGCACGACGAACGCGCCGACCGCCGGGTCGCGGCCGCCGCGTACGCGCTGGCCGCCGCCCCGCACGTGCGCACCCCGGCCGACCGCGAGCTGCTGCGCCACTGCGCCCAGAGGCTGCTCGCCCGGCCCGGCGACACCGCCCTGCACGGCAGCGCCCTGGCCGTACTGCTGCGCGACCCCCAGGTCCGGGGCCACTACCTGCGCCAGGCCCTGCACTGCTTCCGCCACGGCACCTCCCGGCTGCCCGCCGAGGCCCTGGTGACCGCGCTGCCGCTGCTGCCCGACCCGGACGGGGTCTTCGAGGCGCTGCGGGCCCGCGCCGACGGCGAGGTGCTGCGCGCCCTGGCCGGCCTCACCACGCCCGCACTGGCCCGGCGCGCCGCCGAACTGGTCCGCGAGCACCTCGCCCGGCACCCCGAGGACGCCCCGCACGCCGCCTTCTTCGTCGACCGCCGCCTCGACCACGGCCCGGCCGCCCGGGGCGTGCTCCTGCCGCTGGTGGCCGAGCTGCTGCGGGGCCCGGCGGTGGTGCGGACCGCGCTGGCGGGCGTCCTGGCCGCGCCCGGTGCCGAGGCCTCGTGGGACCTGAGGGGCGAGCTGGCCGTCGTACTCCTGGCCGCCGAGGAGGACCCGGGCGTCCTGGACGCGGCGCTCGGCGCGCTCGCCCACGGGGCCGGGGCCTGCCCGCCCGAGCGCACCCGGCAGCTGCTGCGCCGCACCGGGCGGCAGCTGCTGCGGGCACCGGGCGGCCCGGAACTCCTGGAGCGGCGGACGGTGGAGCTGGCCGCGGCCGCGCCGGAGTTCCGCGCGCTGCTCGCCCACTGGGTGGCCGAGGACGCCGGGCAGGCCGCCGCCCTGCTCGGGCCGGCCGCTCGACGGATGGTCGAGACGCTCACGGGCCGCGGGACCGGACCTGGCACACTTGACGTGACCCTGGCGTGAGCCGGACGCCGATGCGGGCCCCTGAGCACCGGCATGGCAGTCTTAGACCTGCAATCTTTACAGGCACTACACGGGTTCGGGCGAGGAGCGGTCACAGTGCAGCGCTGGCGTGGCTTGGAGGACATCCCCCAGGACTGGGGACGCAGCGTCGTCACCATCGGCTCCTACGACGGCGTCCACCGGGGACATCAGCTGATCATCGGACGGGCGGTGGCCCGGGCCCGTGAGCTCGGTGTGCCGTCCGTCGTCGTCACCTTCGACCCGCACCCCAGCGAGGTCGTCCGCCCCGGCAGCCACCCGCCGCTGCTGGCCCCGCACCACCGGCGCGCCGAGCTGATGGAGGGCCTGGGCGTCGACGCGCTGCTGATCCTGCCCTTCACCGCGGAGTTCTCCCAGCTGTCCCCGGCCGACTTCATCGTGAAGGTCCTGGTCGACAAGCTGCACGCGCGCGCGGTCATCGAGGGCCCCAACTTCCGCTTCGGCCACCGGGCCGCCGGTGACGTCGACTTCCTGCGGGAACTGGGCGCCACCTACGACTACGAGGTCGAGGTCATCGACCTGGTGGTGCGCGGGGAGGCCGGCGGCGGCGAGGCGTTCTCCTCGACGCTGGCGCGCCGGCTGGTCGCGGCCGGCGACATGGAGGGCGCGGCCGAGATCCTCGGCCGCCCGCACCGGGTGGAGGGCGTGGTCGTGCGCGGCGCCCAGCGCGGCCGTGAGCTCGGCTACCCGACGGCGAACGTCGAGACGCTGCCGCACACCGCGATCCCGGCCGACGGCGTGTACGCGGGCTGGCTGACGGCCAACGGCGAGCGGATGCCCGCCGCCATCTCGGTCGGCACGAACCCGCAGTTCGACGGGACCGCGCGGACCGTCGAGGCCTACGCGATCGACCGCGTCGGGCTCGACCTGTACGGGCTGCACGTGACCGTCGACTTCCTGTCGTACGTGCGCGGGATGGCGAAGTTCGACTCGCTGGACGGGCTGCTGGAGGCCATGGCCGACGACGTCAAGCGGGCGCGGGCGCTGACCGAGGCCTACGACGCCGCCGCTGCCGCGGGCTGAGCCCCGGCCGGCCGGCCGCGCCGCCGGCCGAGTCGCTGCCGACACGGGCGAGGGCCCGTACCGTCCCGGTCGGACGGTACGGGCCCTCGGTCGTCATGCCTGCCCCTACTGGGGCTGCCGCGGGTCCTGCGGCGGGGCCGGCGGCTGCTGCGGCCAGCCCTGGCCGGGCTGCGGCTGGTAGGGCTGGGGCGGCTGGCCGTACGGCTGCGGCGGCTGACCGTACGGCGAAGGCGCCTGCGGGCCGGGCGCCGGTGGCGCGGGCTGCTGCGGGGCCGGCTGACCGTACGGCCCCTGCGGCTGGGGCTGGCCCTGGGGCGGGTACGGCTGCTGGGGCTGCTGCTGCGGCGCGTGCGGGTAGGGCGGCTGGTGCGGCTGCTGGTGCGGCGGGTACTGCTGGGGGTGGCCGTACGGCTGCTGCTGGGCCTGGGCCTGCGCGCGGACGAAGTCCTCGGCGACCAGGGCGGAGAGGTGGAAGTACGCCTCCCGCGTCTTGGGCCGCATCATGTCGAGGTCGACCTCGGCACCGGCCGCCAGGTGCTCGTCGAAGGGCACGACGACGACGCCGCGGCAGCGGGTCTCGAAGTGCTGGACGATGTCCTCCACCTTGATCATCTTTCCGGTCTCGCGGACCCCGGAGATGACGGTGAGGGAGCGCGCGACCAGATCGGCGTAGCCGTGGGCCGAGAGCCAGTCGAGGGTGGTGCTCGCGCTGCTGGCGCCGTCCACGGACGGGGTCGAGATGATGATCAGCTGATCCGCCAGGTCCAGGACCCCGCGCATGGCGGAGTAGAGGAGCCCGGTGCCCGAGTCGGTGAGGATGATCGGGTACTGGCGGCCCAGGACCTCTATCGCGCGGCGGTAGTCCTCGTCGTTGAAGGTCGTCGAGACGGCCGGGTCCACGTCGTTGGCGATGATCTCCAGGCCGGAGGGGGCCTGGGAGGTGAACCGCCGGATGTCCATGTACGAGTTGAGGTACGGGATGGCCTGGACGAGGTCGCGGATCGTCGCCCCGGTCTCGCGGCGCACACGGCGCCCGAGGGTGCCGGCGTCCGGGTTCGCGTCGATGGCCAGGATCTTGTCCTGGCGTTCGGTGGCGAGGGTGGCGCCGAGGGCCGTGGTGGTCGTGGTCTTGCCGACGCCGCCCTTGAGGCTGATGACGGCGATGCGGTAGCAGGACATCACCGGGGTGCGGATCAGCTCCAGCTTGCGCTGGCGCTCGGCCTCGGCGGCCTTGCCGCCGAGGCGGAAGAGGGAGTTGGAGCCGCCGCGGGTGCTCTTGGGCTTCTGCTTGTTGCGCAGCAGGCGGTCGGACGACAGCTCGACGGCGGCCGTGTAGCCCAGCGGCGCCCCGCCCGCGGGCGAGGCCTGGTACCGCGGGTCCTGCCCGCCGGGGCCACCGGGACCGGGCTGGGGCGCCCACTGCTGCGGCTGCGGCTGGGCCTGGTGCTGCGGTGCCTGGGGTTGCGGCTGGGGCTGGGGCTGCCAGGGCACCCCTGCCTGGGGCGGCTGGGGCTGCTGGGCCTGCGGGGGCAGGGGCGGGAAGCCGTAGCCGGCGGGCGGCTGCTGCTGGTCCTGGGCGGGCCCGTCCTGCGGCTGGCCGGTGGGCTGCGGCGGGACGGGCGGGAAGCCGTAGCCGGCGGGCGGCTGGGCCGGGGTGGGCTGGTCCGTCACGGGCGGGAAGCCGTAGCCCGCCGGGACGTGGGGCCCGTCCTGCGGCTGGCCGGTGGCCTGCGGCGGGACGGGCGGGAAGCCGTAGCCGGCGGGCGGCTGGGCCGGGGTGGGCCGGTCCGTCACGGGCGGGAAGCCGTAGCCCGCCGGGACCTGGGGCCCGTCCTGCGGCTGGCCTGCGGCCCGCACCGGGTCGGGCGCGGGCCCCTGGGAGCCCTCGGCCTCCGGCCACACCTGGGCGGTGGGCACGGCGTCGGCGGGCTCGTCCGTCCCCGGAAGGGAGGACGCCGCGCCGTCGGGGTCCGCCTCACCCGTGGAGGTGGTGGCCCCGGCCGCGCCCTGCGCCCCGTCGGCGCCCGGGACGGGCGTCCCGTCGGCGGGCGTCGCCCCGGGGCCGTCCCCGGACACCGCGCCCTCGCCGGAGGCTCCGGCCCCTGCCGGGCCGGACCCGTCACCGGTGGCGGCACCCGTGAACGGGCCCGCGGCGCCCGT
>NZ_JAJAUY010000177.1 GCF_020532625.1 Streptomyces antimicrobicus
GGGGGGGGGGGGGGGGGGGGGGGGGGGGGGGGGGCGGCCCCCCCCCCCCCCCCCCCCCCCCCCGCCGCACCCCGAGAGGATCCCGCGTGCGTCTGCGCACCTCCCTGGCCGCCGCCCTCGGCGCCTTCGCCCTCGTCCTGACCCTCCCGACCGCCGCCACCTCGGCCCCGGCCGCCGCGCTCGGCGAGTTCCGGTACACCTACGTCGGCATCGACGGGCAGCCGCGGACGGCGCGGCTCGACGACCCGCAGAGCGGAGAGTGCGTCACCCTCCCCGAGGTGGCCGACCCCGACGCCTCGCAGCCGGCCCACTCCCCCCGCAACCGCACCACGTCCACCGCGACGGTGTTCACCGAACCCGGGTGCGACGGCGATTACTTCACGCTGCGCCCGCTCACCGGCCGCGGCAGCGAGCGCCTGAAGCTGCGCTCGGTCGTGTTCAGCTGATCGCGACGAGTTCGACCTCAAAGCCGTCCGCGTCCGCCAGATAGGCGGCGTACGTGCCGGGACCGCCGGCGTACGGATGACGGTCGGGGAACAGCAGCGTCCAGCCGCCGTTGCTGAGCACCCCGGCCGTCAGCCGGTCCACCGCGGCCGCGTCCTCGACGTGGAACGCCAGGTGGTTCAACCCGGGCCGGTGCCGGTCGTAGGACCCGCCGGTCATCGCCGGGGACTGCTCGAACACCAGGTACGCCGTCCCCAGCCGCCAGCTGCGCCCGTGCTCCCACTCCTGGTACGGCGTCCAGCCCAGGGCCCTCAGCAGCGGCCCGAACGAGGCGACGGCCCGCTCCAGACTGGGCACCCAGAGCTCCACGTGGTGCAGCGAGCCGTGGACCGGCCGGGTCATGTGCCGTCTCCTCACGCGGTGTACGGCCCCCACCGGGCCTGGTCCGCCCCAGCCTACGGCCGGTTCACCGCTGTACGGCGGCCAGCACGGAGGCGGCCACCGTGCCTGTGGCGGCGACCGCCATGCAGGTCCGGGGCCGCCCGGACAGCAGCCCGACCACGAACGCCGGCACCGGCGGCCCGGCCGCGGGGGTCCGCAGGGCGGCGCAGCGGGCGCACGCGGAGTCGTGCACCAGGGCGTCGAGCCACAGCGCCCCGTCGAGCGGGGCCCGCGCGAAGACGTCCCCTTCGTTGACTTCCACACTCACACCCCGGTAACCGCGCCACGCCCGGCACGGCAACGGCGGCACCCCGAGCCGAGACCCAACCGTTGCCGACGGGCCCCGCGCCCGGGTCGGGCCAGGCCCGGGGCGAGGGTGCCGGGCGTGTCCCGTTCCGCCCCAACTCCCTTGCCCCCAGGCCGAGGAGAGCATTGCCGGAGCCGCCGTCGCCGCCTAGGTTGATCGCGCGCCGCGCCCCTGCCGGCGCGGAACCGACCAACCCCCGGAGGACTGATGCGCCCGACGCTGCGCGCACTGACGACGGCGGTCACGACGGCGGTCGCCGTCACCACCGCCCTGGCCCTGGCACCCCCGGCGGCCGCCGGCCCGCCGACACCCGGTGCCGGTGCGCACGTCGAGGTCGAGATACCCGGGCCGGAGCACGGCACCGAGGCCGGCTCGGGCCGGGCCCGGGTGCCGGCCGGCGGTACGGGCCGGGCCCAGGGGCGGCTGTCGGAGGCCGAGCGGAGCACGGACGGGGAGGTCACTCCCCTGGTGTCCAACGGCTCCCCCGCCGACCGGCTGGACGTGGTCGTCGTCGGCGACGGCTACACCGCCGCCGAGCAGGAGAAGTTCCATGCCGACGCCCGGCAGAAGTGGGACGAGATCACCGCGGTCGAGCCGTACACGACGTACCGGAACCTGTTCAACGTCTGGGCGGTCGACGCCGTCTCCCGCGACTCGGGCGTCTCGGGCGACCCCGGCCAGGACGTCGTGCGCGACACCGCTCTCGGCTCGTCCTTCTGGTGCGACGGCATCGAGCGCCTGCTGTGCGTGGACCAGCCGCGGACCGACGCCTACGTGGCCCGCGCGCCCGAGGCCGACCTGGTGCTCGTCCTCGCCAACAGCACCAAGTACGGCGGCGCCGGCTACAACGAGCCCAGCCCCACCCTGGGGTACGAGGGCATCTCGACCGCGTCCTCCGGCCACCCCAAGTCCGGGCAGATCGCCGTCCACGAGACCGGGCACTCCCTCGGCAAGCTCGCCGACGAGTACTTCTACGCCGACTACCCGGGCTACGAGCGCTACACCGGCCCCGAGCCGGGCGAGTCCAACATCTCGGTCCTGACGGCCGACGCCATGGCCGAGCGGCGGGCGAAGTGGCACCGCTGGCTGGGCGAGGCCTCGCCGGACGGCGGCACGGTGGGCACGTACGAGGGCGGCGGGTACTACGTCAAGGGGCTGTTCCGGCCGACGGACAACTCGATGATGCGCTCGCTCGGCAAGCCGTTCAACCTGCCCGGAGTGGAGGCGATGATCGCCGGTTTCCACCGGCACGCCCGCACGGCCACCGCCCTCACCCCCACCGACCGGGTGCTGCGGCCGGGCGGCACGGCGCGGGTGGCCGTGCCCCGGCTGGCGGGCGCGGACGGGCGGCAGCTGACGGTCCGCTGGTTCCTCGACGGCCGGGAGCTGCCCTGGTTCGCGGGCCGCGACCGGGTGCGGATCTCGGAGCTGACGGTGTGGCTGGTGGACCACCGCGAGCACCGGCTGACGGTCCGGGTGAGCGACGGTACGACGGCCGTGCGCGACCCGGAGATCGCGCGGAGCCTCACCTCGTCCGCCGACTGGCGCGTACGGCTGTGAGGTCGGGCGCGCACCTGGCGCGTCAGTCGACGGGCCAGGTGTGCGCCGGGGCGTTCATGTGCATGTAGTCCATGTACTGGCGGGTCATCCGGCGCAGCGACTCGTGCCGGTGGCTGTGCAGGGTGTCGTCGAGGTGGTGGAACATCTCCGACTGCCAGGTCGCGCCGTTGCGTCCGGTCACGCAGCGGTGCTCGACGACGCCCAGCAGCGGCTCCCGCCAGGCGGCGTCCATCCCCACGGCCTCCAGCCCCTTGTGGGCCAGCGGCAGCAGCCGGCGCAGCACGAGCTCGGCCGCCGGCACCTCGCCCATGCCCGGCCAGTACAGGGAGGCGTCGATGCCGTGGCGGGCGGCGGTGTGCAGGTTCTCCTCGGCGGCGGCGAAGGACATCCGCGACCACACCGGGCGTTCCTCGTCCACCAGGGCGCGGGTCAGGCCGTAGTAGAACGCGCCGTTGGCGAGGATGTCGGCCACGGTCGGACCGGCGGGCAGCACCCGGTTCTCCACCCGCAGGTGCGGCTTGCCGTGGGCGACGGCGTAGACGGGCCGGTTCCAGCGGTAGATCGTGCCGTTGTGCAAGGTCAGCTCCGCCAGCTCCGGGATGTCGCCGGCCTCCAGCGTCTCGTGCGGGTCCTCGTCCTCGCACAGGGGCAGCAGGGCGGGGAAGTAGCGCTGGTTCTCCTCGAAGAGGTCGAAGACGCTGGTGATCCAGCGCTCGCCGAACCAGACCCGCGGCCGGACGCCCTGGACCTTGAACTCCTCGGGCCGGGTGTCGGTGGCCTGCTCGAACAGCGGGATCCGGGTCTCGCGCCACAGCTCCTTGCCGAACAGGAAGGGCGCGTTCGCGGCCAGCGCCACCTGGACCCCGGCGATGGCCTGGGCGGCGTTCCAGTAGTGCGGGAAGTCCTCCGGCGAGACCTGGAGGTGGAACTGGGTGCTGGTGCAGGCCGCCTCGGGCGTGATCGTGTCCGCGTACGCGCGCAGCCGCTCGACGCCGTCGAGGGCGATCCGCAGGTCCTCGCCGCGGGCGGCGAACACCTGCTCGTTGAGGAGGTGGTAGCGGGGGTTCTCCGACAGGGCGTGCTCGCCGACGTCGCTCAGCCGGAGCGTCGGCAGGATACCGATCATGATCAGGTGCGCGCCGACCTCGTTGGCCCGTGCCTCGGCGTGGTTGAGGGCGTCGCGGATCTCCTTCTCCCACGCGTCCGGGCCGCCGGAGGTCAGCCCGCGCGGCGGGATGTTGATCTCCAGGTTGAACCGGCCCAGCTCGGTGGCCCAGGCGGGGTCGGCGATGGCGGCGAGGACGTCGGTGTTGCGGTGGGCGGGCAGCCCGGAGTCGTCGACGAGGTTGAGCTCGATCTCCAGGCCGACCTGGGGCCGGTCGGCCTCGAAGCGCGACTCGCGCAGCATCCGGGCGAACGCGTCGAGGCAGGACTGTGTCTTGTCGCGGTAGCGGCGCCGGTCCTCACGGGTGAACACCAGTGCCGGGACATCGCGTCCCATCGGGCCTCCCGAGTCCTCCGGACGCAGGTCCGGCGCTCGTCGAACTCGTTGCCGTGTTCCTGCCTCCAGCGTCGCACGCCGCGCCCACCGGGGCACACGGGCCCGGCTCGACTACGCTCGAAGGGCGTGTGCGGAAGCACGCGCGAGAAAGGGGTCGTGCCGTGTGCCGATGGCTCGCCTACGCGGGTACGCCCGTCCTGCTGGACGACGTCCTCTACAAACCCGCCCACTCGCTGATCGATCAGAGCCTGCACTCCAAGCTCGGGGTGGAGACCACCAACGGGGACGGTTTCGGGGTGGGCTGGTACGGGCCGGACGGCTCCGGCGAGCCGGCGGTGGTCCGCGACATCGGCCCGGCCTGGAACAACCGCAACCTGCGGGAGATCGCCGCCCACGTGCGGTCCTCCCTCTTCTTCGCCCACGTCCGCGCCTCTACGGGGACGGCCGTGCAGCAGACCAACTGCCACCCCTTCCGGCACGGCCGGTGGCTGTGGATGCACAACGGGTCGATCACCGACTTCCTCCGGCTGCGGCGTGACCTGTGCATGGCCGTGGACCCGGCGCTGTTCGCGTCCATCGAGGGGTCCACGGACTCCGAGGTGATGTTCTACCTGGCCGTCACGTTCGGACTGGACCAGGACGTGCCGGGCGCGGTGGCCCGGATGGCGGGGTTCGTGGAACGGCTGGGCAAGGAGCACGGGGTGGAGTACCCGCTCCAGATGACGGTGGCGGTCTCCGACGGCACGCGGCTGTGGTGCTTCCGGTACTCCAGCGTCGGCCGGTCCCGGTCGCTGTACTACAGCGCCCGCCCGAAGACGGTCCGCGAGCAGCATCCTGACCTGCACTACCTGCGCGACGTCTCCGACACCACCCGGCTGGTCGTCTCCGAACCGCTGGGTGACCTGCCGGGGGTGTGGCACGAGCTGCCGGAGAGCACCTACACGGTGGTGCCGGCCGAGGAGAAGGACTACCTGCCGTTCTGGCCGGAGCATCCCTGAGCTGCGCCGAGCGGCCCTGAGCGGCGGCCGGTCCGGAGCGGGGGCCCGGGAGCGGTGCGGGTCAGGCCGCCCGGAGGTGGTGGGCGAGCGGCGCGTGCGGGTCGTCGTCGGGGCTGGGGTGGTCGGTGTGCACGGTGGCCGCGGTGAGCCGGGGTACGCCGTGGATGAGGGCGTGCTCGGCGGCGACCGCGATCCGGTGGGCCTGGACGACGGTCAGCTGCGGCGCCACCACGATGTCGGCCTCCGCGCGCAGGCTGTGCCCGATCCAGCGCATCCGCACCCGCCCGGTGTCCAGTACGCCGGGCACCGCGCGCAGCGCCTGCTCGGCCCGGTCCACCAGGGCCGGGTCCACCCGGTCCATCAGCCGGCCGCACACCTCCCGGGCGGCGTCCCCCAGCACCAGCAGGATCGCGAGGGTGATGAGCAGGCCGACGACCGGGTCGGCCAGGGGCACCCCGAGCGCCGACCCGGCGGCGCCGAGCAGGACGGCGAGGGAGGTCAGCCCGTCGGTCCGGGCGTGCAGTCCGTCGGCGACCAGGGCGGCCGAGCCGATCCGGCGGCCGGTCCGGATGCGGTAGCGGGCCACGGCCTCGTTGCCGAGGAAACCGACCACGGCCGCGGCGGCGACGGCGCCCGCGTGGGTGACGTCCCGGGGGTGCAGGAGGCGTACGACGGCCTGGTGGCCGGCGAACGCGCAGGAGGCGGCCACGGTCAGGACGACGGCGATGCCGGCGAGGTCCTCGGCCCGGCCGTAGCCGTAGGTGTAGCGGCGGTCGGCGGCCCGGCGGCCGAGGAGGAACGCGAAGGCGAGCGGTACGGCGGTCAGCGCGTCGGCGGCGTTGTGGACGGTGTCACCGAGCAGCGCGACCGAGCCGGACAGCGCCACGACGACGGCCTGGACGGCGGCGGTGGCGGCGAGGACGAGCAGGGAGATCCACAGGGTCCGCATGCCGGCGCGCGAGGTCTCCATGGCCGGGTCGAGCTTGTCGTGGCTGTCGTGCCGGTGCGGGGTGAGGAGGTGGGCGAGCCGGTGCCACGGCGACCCGGCGGCGGCTGCGCGGCCGTGGTGGTGGTCGTGGTGACCGGGCTCGTGCTCGTGACCGGGCCGGGGGTGGTCGTGGTGGTGGCCGGGCCGGGGGTGGCGGCCGGGCTCGTCGTCGGCGGGTCCGTGGCGGTGGGGCTGCTGGCTCATGCAGGTGCCTCTCGCGTCGCGGGACGGGCGGCGGCACGACGGAGCTGGACTGCGCACCGCCCGCGTTTCATTATGTGCAGATGAACGCACGCATGCACCTGTCAGGTGCGCAGTCCTCGCAGGTGGCGGCCGAGCGCGAGCGGCTGGCCGTCGCCGTGGAGGTGCTCGGCCTGCTCGCCGACCGGACCCGGCTGGCGCTGCTGCGGCACCTCGGCGAGGGCGAGGCGGACGTCACCACGCTGACCGCGGCCTGCGGCGCGAGCCGGACCTCGGTCAGCCAGCACCTGGCCCGGCTGCGCCTGGCGGGCCTGGTGACCAGCCGCAAGGAGGGCCGCCGGGTGGTCTACGCGCTCCGGCACGGGCATCTGCGCCGGCTCGTCGACGAGGCCCTGAACGTGGCGGACCACCGGCTGCGGAACCTGCCTCCGCACGACTGAGCACCCCGCCCGGGCCAGGACGCCGCCAGCTCTCAGCGGCCGGTCAGCACGATGACGCTGTCCTCCGGCTCGAAGCGGACGGGCGCGCTCTTGGGCGGGTTGATCCGGACGCCGTAGGCGGGCCCGCGGGCCGCCTCGGCGCCGGTCCGGTAGCCGAGGGCGGACTCGCCGCGCCGTCGCGCCGCCTCCACCACGGTGGCGAAGGTGACCTCGGCCCCCGCGCGGACGTACGCGGTGGCCGGGACCAGGTTGATCTCGCTGCCGCCCGGCGAGAAGAGCAGGTCGAACAGCCGGGCCAGGTCCCGGTTCTCGGCGATCTGGGTCAGCAGCAGGGCGATCAGCCGGCCGTTGACGACGAAGTCGTCGCCCTCGTCGAGGGGGGCCAGGGCCCGGCTGCGGTCGTCGTTCATCTCGGCGACCACGTGGATCGGGCGGCCCAGGCTCCGCTCCAGGTCCCGCAGGTGCAGCAGGGTGACCAGGGTCCGGCTGTCGGCCTGCCAGGCATCGGTGTCGTCGTAGCCGAGGACCACCACGTGGTCGTAGGAGCCGACGTCCAGGCCGCGCAGGATCGCGGGGTTGCCGATGTCCCCTTCCCGGAAGGTCGTCTTGAGGGGGCTGCGGTACGCGTCCGCGTCCGGCCGCCGCGCCCGCCGGGCGGAGCACAGGGCGTCCAGGGCCGCGGCCGGTCGGGGGCCGTGCGCGACCACGTCCAGGACCGAGCCCTCGGCGACGTACCGTTCCAGCAGCTCGGCGACCATCGGCGCCCGCCGGTTCCACCCCAGCATGAGGACGGATTCCGGCCGGCGGGGGCGGTCGGCGGGGGTGGCCAGGGCCGTCGGGTCGACGGGGAGCGGGCCGGGGGCGAGGACGACGGTGTCGTCGTCGCGCGAGACGGCGACGACCGCGTCCCCCTCGCCGATCACCGTCTCCGGCGGCGGGTTGAGCAGCAGGGTCCCGTCGGCCGTGCGCAGCCCGGCCACGGCGGAGGTGTCGTAGGCCAGCAGCGCCTCGCCGTACGTCCGGCCGGTCAGGCGCGGTTCGGCGGTGACGTAGAACTCCTCGCCCGCGAAGTCGAGCAGTTCCAGGTGGACCAGCGGCAGCCCGGGCTGCCGGCAGGTCTGCACGATCAGCCGGGCCATGATCTCGTCGAAGCAGAGCACGCAGGCCCGCGGACCGCCCGCCAGTCGGGCCGCGGTCAGGTTCGCCGCGTCCCGCAGGGCCGTCACTACGTGCCCGGGCCGGTGCCGGCCGGGCTCGGCGGAGCCGCGGTCCAGGGCGAGCAGGGTCCGCACGATCTGCGCGTCGGCGGTGGGCCCCTCGGGGGTGAGGACGATGACCGAGCGGGCGGTGGCGGTGCCGACCAGGGCCACGTCCGCGGGGTCGTCCGGGCGGCCGGTCCGGCAGATCACCCGGGTCGGTCCGCGCCGGGGCAGCACGGCGCGGATCTCGTCCTCCATCTCCGTCTTGTCGCGGTCGGCGAGGACGGCGACCGCGGCCCGGCGGAGGTTGGCATTGGCCTCCGCCAGTTCGCAGATGATCGGCAGGGCCTGCTCCGACCAGCCGAGCAGCACCGTGTGCCCCTCCTCCAGCACCACCGACCGGCCCTTGCGCAGGTCCAGGATCTTGTCGTTGACCCCGGTGGTGATCAGACTGACCAGGGCGCTGGCGAAGAACACGCCCACGGCCGCGACCAGCACCGACAGCACGACGAACACCGGGGTGCCGACGGGGCCGCCCAGTTTGAAGACCGTCCCGAGGCTCTTCCACGCCCCCAGCAGCAGGTTCCGCGGCGTGGGGGCGGTGTGCGGGTCCGCCCACACCAGCAGCAGGGCGACCGGGACCACGAGCGCCGCGCACAACGCGGAGAGCCAGCCGATGAGGGCGGGCGTGCTGCGCGCCATGGTGTTGTCGAACCAGTACCTCAGGCGCAGCCCGAGGGACGGGCGCCGGTCGCTGCCCATGGCCGGATCACCTCCGTGTCGCCTGTGTGGGTGGGGTGGGGTGGGGTGGGGGTGTGAGTGCGGGTGGGCGGGTGGGCGGATCAGTCCGCCTGGTGGACCTCCAGCGCGGTCCGCACCGCCGATTCCAGCGCGCCCTCGATCCAGGCCGGCTTGACCGAGGTGTGGCAGCCCGCGAAGTGCAGCCGGCCCTCGGGGCGGCGGACGTGCGGGAAGAGCTCGGTGTGCTGGCCGGGCAGCAGGACCGAGGCCTCGCCGTAGGCGTAGGGGTCGCGCATCCAGGACTGGGTGCGGCCCACGCCGGTGTAGAAGACCTCGATGCGCTGGCCGTAGACGTCCTGGAGGCCGGCGAGGGCCCGCGGGTAGCGCTCGTCCTCGTCGAAGGCGTCCCACTTCAGGGCGTCGTCGGCCCAGCTGTAGGAGGCGAGCACCACGCCGCCCGCGCTGCCCTCGACCGGGTAGGAGGGCTGGAACATGAACCGGTTCGGGTTGTCCGTGGTGGACCCGCCGCCGAACACCCCCGCCGCCTCGGGCTGGTCGCGGACGGGCACGCGGCTGGCCGCGTAGTGCACCCGCTGGGCCTGGCTGATGTGCCCCTTGGGCACGGACGGGTGGGAGCCGAGCAGCGATCCGTCGTCGGGGGTGCGGCCGAACTGGTAGGCGGCGTACAGCCCCTTGCGCACGGCCTCCAGCTCCCTCTTCCAGTCCGCCTCGTCGAACTCCCACCAGCGGCGGCTGAACTCGAGCAGCACCTTGGTCGCCGCGTCGTAGTGCAGCTCGGTCACCGCGCGGCGCTTGCCGTACGACAGCGGCGGTGTGACGGGGATGTGGCGCAGGCCCGAGAAGGGGACGGTGACGACGGCGATGTCACCGGTGAAGGTCTCGCGCACCGGTCGCCCGTCGCGGCCCTCGGAGACGGTCTCCAAGGTCACGGTGCGCCGGGCGGTGTCCTGGGCGATGCGGGTGACCCGGCGGTCGAGCCGGACCAGGTCCTTGACCCGCTCGTACATCGCGTCGGCCAGGGTGGCGGTGCCGCCCGGGAGTTCGTAGAAGGCGGTGTCCGGGCTGATCAGGGCGGAGCTGATGAAGGAGTGCAGGAAGGTGAGGTGGAGGCGGGAGGTGAGGTTCTCGACGGTGCCGATCAGGTCGACGGTCGCCTCGTCGAGCTTGGCCTCGTCGCTGAGGTAGCGGTACATCGACATGTGGCCGTAGCGCTGGATGATCCGGGCCCACGCCTCGACCAGCGGCCGGCCGTCCTTGCCCTCGATCTCCTTGCGGACGGGCGCGAGGGCGGTGCGCACGATCTGCGCGGCGGGGATGTTCTCGTAGGCCGCGGGCACGCCGAAGGAGCGGTTCACCGCGCGCGGGTCCCGGGCGTAGTCGGCGCGGCGCACCCGGATGCCGTTGACGAGCAGCCAGGTGCGCTGGGCGGGGTGGCCGGCGCGGTCGACGTCCACCAGGTGGAAACGGCGGCGGCGCAGGCCGAGGTCGTCCATCAGCCCGGTCACCAGGGGGTGGCTGTCGGGGATGCGCATGGCGCCGGCCTCGGCGTACTGCTTGGGATCGGCGAAGGGGGCCGCGGCGCGTTCGTGGCCGCCGGCCCGGAAGGTCTTGATCCGGCCGCCGACGCGGTTGGCGTTGGCCTCGATCACGGTGACCTGGTGGCCGGCCGAGCGCAGCAGGTGGGCGGCGGTCAGGCCGGCCGGTCCGGCGCCGACGACCAGCACCTTCTTGGGGGGCTTGCGGGAACGGGGCAGACCGGACCGCAGCAGGACGTCGGTGTACCGGGGCACCAGCGACTCGTCGTTGTCGTCGCGGACCAGTACGGCGCGGGCGACGGACAGGCAGGTGTCCCAATCGGCGGACGGCGCGCTCGCGGGGGCGGCGGCCGGGCCGGCCGAGGGCACCGCCGCGGCGACCCCGCCGGCCACCGCCAGGGCGCCTGCACCGGCCCCGGCGAGGACCGCGCGGCGGGTGGTGCGGGCGGGGGGCGTGGGGGTGGGTTCGAAGATCATGCCCACACCCTCACCGGGGGGGGGCCCCCCCCCCCCCCCCCCCCCCCCCCCCGCGCCCCCCCCCCCCCCCCCCCCCCCCCCCCCCCCCCCCCCCCCCCCCCCCCCCCCCCC
>NZ_JAJAUY010000178.1 GCF_020532625.1 Streptomyces antimicrobicus
CGCTGGTCGTGCTCGCCCCGCGGGACGGGCTGGACGCGTGGGCGCCGGATCCGGCCACGGCCGCGGACTGGGTCGCCTCGGGCATCCCGCACCTGTACGCGGGAGTGCTGGAGGGGACGGGCGTGGTGGGTCCGCTGGTGCTGCCGGGAGCCACGGCCTGTGCCGGATGCATGGAGCGCGAGCGGGTGGGCCGGGACGGGGCCTGGCCGCGGATGCTGGTGCAGTGGCGGTCGCAGCACCGGCGACGCGGATCCCCGGCCTGCGACGTGGGCCTGGCCACGGCGGTGGCCGGCTCGGCGGCGGCCCACGCGTTGGCCTTCCTGGACGGGGAGTTGCCCGCGTCGGCGGGGGCCCGGTGGGAGGCGGCCCTGCCGGGGGTCCACTGGGAGCGGATCCCGGTGCCCGCGCAGCCGGGCTGCGCGTGCGGGGCGGCGGACGCCGACGGGAGGGACGGGCACTTCGGAGGGCGGCACGGAAACTCGGCAAGGAGGAACGGGGACTCCGGAGAGAGGGACACCGAAGAGGGGGACTCCTCCACGGCCCGAGAGGCACAGGACACAATGGCCGGGTAATCGCGGCTCGCGGCAGAGCAGTCGGGACTTGGAGGGCTCATGTCTGATCTTCCCCGGAAGGCGGTCACCCGTACCGTGAAGCTGGCCGCGCTGCCGCTCGGCTTCGCCGGCCGGGCGACCTGGGGGCTGGGCAAGCGGATCGTGGGCGGCTCGGCGGAGCTGGTGGCGCGTGAGCTGCAGCAGCGCACGGCCGAGCAGTTGTTCCGCACCCTCGGCGAACTCAAGGGCGGGGCCATGAAGTTCGGCCAGGCCTTGTCGGTCTTCGAGTCGGCGTTGCCGGAGGAGGTCGCCGGGCCCTACCGGGCGGCGCTGACCAAGCTCCAGGACGCGGCTCCGCCGCTGCCCGCGGGGACGGTGCACCAGGTGCTGGCGGAGCGGCTCGGGCCGGACTGGCGCGAGTTGTTCTCGGAGTTCGAGGACAAGCCGGCGGCGGCCGCCTCCATCGGACAGGTCCACCGGGCGGTGTGGCACGACGGGCGGGAGGTCGCGGTCAAGGTCCAGTACCCGGGCGCGGGTGAGGCGTTGCTGTCGGACCTGAAGCAACTGAGCCGGTTCGCCGGGCTGCTGGGACCGCTGGTCCCGGGCATGGAGATCAAGCCTCTGATCACGGAGCTGCGGGACCGGATCGCGGAGGAGCTCGACTACGCGCTGGAGGCGGAGTCCCAGCGGGTCCACGCCGAGGCGTTCGCGGGCGACCCCGACGTGGTGGTCCCGGACGTGGTGCACCAGGTCGACCAGGTGCTGGTGACCGAGTGGCTGGAGGGCGTCGCCCTGTCGGAGGTCATAGCCGACGGCACGCAGCAGGAGCGCGACCGCGCCGGGCAGCTGCTGGCCCGGTTCCTGTTCTCCGGCCCGGCACGCACCGGGCTGCTGCACGCGGACACCCA
Source organism: Streptomyces antimicrobicus (assembly GCF_020532625.1). Lineage (GTDB taxonomy): Bacteria > Actinomycetota > Actinomycetes > Streptomycetales > Streptomycetaceae > Streptomyces > Streptomyces antimicrobicus. The sequence continues at coordinate 1,460 of NZ_JAJAUY010000178.1, forward strand.
CCCGGGCAACTTCCGCCTGGTGACGGACGAGGACGGCCGCATGCGGCTGGGGGTTCTGGACTTCGGCACGGTCGACCGGCTCCCGGGCGGCCTGCCCGGCCCCATAGGCCGCTCGCTGCGGATGACCCTGGACGGCGACGCGGAGGGGGTCTACGGGCACCTGTGCGCGGAGGGCTTCGTGAAGGACTCCGTCGAACTGGACCCGGACGCGGTGCTCGACTACCTGAAGCCGATCATCGAGCCGGCGGCTGTCGAGGAGTTCACCTTCACCCGCGAGTGGATACGCGGCCAGGCCGCACGGATCGCCGACCCCCGCTCCCCCGCGCACCAGTTGGGCCGCATGATCAACCTGCCGCCGTCCTACCTGCTGATCCACCGCGTGACCCTCAGCACCATCGGCGTCCTGTGCCAACTGGGCGCGACGGTACGCCTGCGCGAAGAACTGGAGGAATGGCTCCCGGACTTCTCCCCGAAACCCTGACCACCGAGACCACCCGCCGCGTCCCGACCAAGCTCACCCGGCCGGACCCACACCGACGGCGGCCCGATCGGACAGGCCCCACAACCGCGGCTCCCCCGGTGCACCCGCTGCCACGGCAACCCGGCCCGGCGGGACCACCGGTGCTGGCCCGACCCGGGCGGGGCGCCGGTGGGGATCGGCCGGGCCGAAACCCGGGCGGGGGCGCCGGCGGGGGTCAGCTGGGCTTGGCCCACTGACGAGGGCACGACCCCACGGGGGGGGACCACCGGACGTCGACCGGGAGGCCTCCGCCGGGGGCGGCCGGGCGGGGCAACGCCGGGAAGGGCCGGGCGGGTTCACCTTCCGGGAGTCGGCCGGGTGCGCGGCGCCGGCGGCCTCGACCGGGCGGGCGTCACAGCCAGTGGCACGACCGGCGGGCGTCACAGGCAGTGGACGACCGGCGGGGCACCGGCAGCGAGTCGGCCGTGGGTCGGCCGTCCGTGCGCTGCCGCCTGGGTGCCGCTCGGGAGGGGACCACGCGCGGCGGCTTGACCGGGCGGGCTCTACTGGCGGGGTCGCCGGGTGGGACGTGACGGCAGTGGCACGCCGGCCGGGCTCCGCAGAGATCGACCCGGCCGGGCCCCCCGCCGGAGATCAACCTGGCGGGGATCACCAGCGGTGGCACGACCCGACGGGGGTCACGCCGAGGCACGACCGGGAGACTTCCGCCGCCGGTGGTCGACCGGGTGGGAGCCACCGGCGGCCTCGATCGGGTGGGCGTCACGGGCAGTGTCGCGACCGGTCGGCTCCACCGCCAGGCCCGTCCGGGCGGGGACGACGCCGGGAGTGGCTGGGCGGGTTCACCGTCCGGGAGTCGGCCGGGAGCGGGGCGTCGGCGTACCTCAACCTGGTGGGCGTCACGGGCAGCGGCGCGACCGGGCGGCCTCTGGCGCCGGAGCTCGGCCCGGCGGGGCGTGACCGGCAGTGGCACGACCGGACGAGGCCACCGCCGGGGCGCGGCCGGGCGGGGTCACCAGCGGTGGCTTGACCGGCGGGCTCCGCCACCGGGAGGTCAGCCCGGTGGGCGCCGCCGCGGTGGCTCGACCGGGCCGGCGTCACCGCAGGGGTACGGCCGGGCGGGCTCTGCCGCCGGGGCCTCGACGGGCGGGCTCCGCAGCCGTGCTCAACCGGCCGGGTGTCCTCGGCAGTTACCCGGCCTGGTGGGAGCCACGGGCAGGCGCGACTGGGCGGGCATCACCGCTGGGGCGCGACCGGGCGGGCTCTGCCGCCGGGGCCTCGACGGGCGGGCTCCGCAGCCGTGCTCAACCGGCCGGGTGTCCTCGGCAGGTGCCCGGCCTGGTGGGCGTCACGGGCAGCGGCGCGACTGGGCGGGCGTCACCGCTGGGGCGCGACCGGGGGGGCTCCACCAATGGGCTCGACCAGGCGGGCACCACGGCCGTGCTCGGCCGGTGGGCGTCACCGCCGAGGCTCGACCGGGCGGGCATCACCGCTGAAGCGCGACCCGGCGGGCTCCACGGCCGTGCTCGGCCGGGCGGGCTCTGCCGCAGGGGCACGACCGGGCGAGGTCACCGCCGGGGCGCAGCCGGGCGGGCGTCACCGCCGGACCTGGCCGGGGTCACCGCCGGGGCTCGACCTGGCGGGAGTCACCGCCGCCGGGCGCCGCCGTCGGGCGTCACCGTCGGGGGGGGCGCCGTCGTCGGGGGGCGCCGGCGGGGGCGGTTGGGTGGGCTGGGGGGTGGGGGGTCACCACCAGGAGGAGTCGAGGCGGCCTTCGATCGCGCGGAGGTTGGCGCGGGCGCAGTCCACGCAGAAGTACTGGCGGGTGCCGTTCTCGACGGAGCAGGTCCAGGTGGGCGGGGGGCCCTCGGGGGCGGGGGTGCCGCAGCGCGCGCAGACGACGGCGCGGCCGCCGGTGGCCGGCGGCGCCGGGTGGGGGTTCGACTGGTCCACCACCAGACGATATCGCCGCGGGCCGGGCACGTGCCCGCAACGCACCGGGGGGACCGGTCCGTGCGGACCGGTCCCCCCGGAAGACGCTTCCTCGGCTCCGTGCGGAGCCTTCGGTCGTCGTCAGTGCATGACGGCCATGGCCAGCGCACGGCGGGCGCGCATCGAGACGCGCTCGGCACGCCGCTGCATGCGGCGGGCGGCGACCAGGCGCGTGGCCCGACGCTCGGCGTCGACCTCACGCATCCGGTCGGCCATATGGGCGCGAGCCAGGGCTTCGGGGATGAGTTGCATTTCGCGGGTCCTGTTCTGACGCGAGGTGATCGCGCCGGTGGTGATGAAGTCTTCGGTGGCGCAGCCGGACGGCTGCTCGCTCGAGAGGGCGGGGGTCATGAGGGCCTGCTTCAGGGGGTCGTGCGTCAGAGGGCGGTCGATGGTTCCGAATCCGGTGGCGTTCATGCCGTGACCGGGTTCTTGCGCGGGCGTCCACGCGGACGCTTGCGGGCCACGACCACACCCTGGACGAACAGCTCCCCACCCCAGACGCCCCAGGGCTCACGGCGCTCCAGCGCGCCGGCGAGGCAGGCCTCGACCAGCGGGCAGGTGCGGCACAGGGACTTGGCGTACTCCACGTCGGCCGGGGACTCGGCGAAGAAGACCTCCGGGTCGTAGGTGCGGCACGGGACGGGGACGCCCAGGTTCTCGATGGCATCGTCGAGCGCGGTGAGCGCGGTGAGCGGAGTCAAGGTGGAGTCCTCCGGGACTGCGGGCGGGGAGATCGTGTGGGTCTGCGGTACGGACGGGGCGTGCGCTTCGAGTTGCACGGTGTTTTCTTCCTCGTCTTGTCTGCTGGTCGGTCCGGCGGTCGGCCGGATCTGCTGGTACCTGGTCTTGCCAGTCCCCGAGGCCCCTTCGCTCCGCCCGCCCCGGATGGGGGCAAACAGAAGGGCCGCGGATCCCGGGTGGGGTTCCGCGGCCCTGAAGGCGCCGGCCTGATCAGGCGATCAGGCTGGATCACTCCAGGGTTCGAGCCCACGGAAGGCCCACATCAGGTGGTGCTGCGTGTTGTGCTGGGTCTGCTTCGTCTGGATTCCGGCACCGGCCGCCGCGAAGCCATAGGCCTCAGCCTTGGCTCCCGTACCTGCCACCGGTGCCTGGGTCGGTCGCTCGTTGCGCTCACGCACGGGGAGGATCGCCGGGAAGGCGGGGCTGGCCACGGAAATCGCGGACAGACCGGTGCCCCGGAGGGAACGCAGCGAGGAGACGAGCAGGGTGGAGCCGAGCGTGCAGGAAGCGGCGACCGGGCGATCGGTCATTTTGGTGGTCATGAAGCTGGTCACGGGGTCTCGCCTCCTCTCGGCGTCTCGGGGACGGGCTGGTGGGCCTGTCCCATGTATTCGGATAAGTACAGCACGAAGACAGGCCTTCGGAGAAGTTGCCTGTTCTCGTGGTTAAGAACCTATGGGGACTGCCAGGGCATGTGCAAACTATTTTTCCGACGAGTTTCTACGCGTCGTCCCCGAGCCCCTCCTCAGGCTCTTCACCTGCGCAGATGGCCAGCACATCGGCTCCGTACCGGTCGAGCTTGCGGCTGCCGACCCCCGAGATCGTCGCCAGCTCCCCCGGCTCGGTCGGCGCCGCCTCGGCGATCGCCATCAGCGTCTTGTCCGTGAAGACGCAGTACGCGGGCATGCCGAGGGCCTTGGCCCGGCCGGCGCGCCAGTCCCGCAGCCGCTCGTAGAGGCCTTCGTCCATGTCGGACGGGCAGTCCTCGCAGCGCATGAGTTTCAGCTCGCCGGCGTGGGTGAGCGTCCGGCCGCACACCCGGCACGCCACCGGACCGCGCCGCGAGCGCCGGCGCGCGCCCGGCTCGCCCGGCGCCGCCGCGAGCCCGCCGGAGCGGGCGGGGGCGGAGGAGCCCGGTCGCAGCCCGTTCAGGAACCGGCTGGGCCGGCGGGAGGCGCGGCCGCCCGGGGAGCGCGACAGGGCCCACGAGAGCGTCAGGTGGACCCGGGCGCGGGTGACGCCGACGTAGAGGAGCCGGCGTTCCTCCTCCACCTGCTCGTCGGTCTTGGCGTAGGTGATCGGCACCATGCCGTCCGTCAGGCCCACCAGGAACACCGCGTCCCACTCCAGGCCCTTGGCCGCGTGCAGCGAGGCGAGGGTGACGCCCTGGACGGTGGGCGCGTGCTGGGCGGCGGCCCGTTCCTCCAGCTCGGTGACGAGATCGGCGAGGGTGGCGCCGGGGCGGGCCCCGGCGAAGTCCTCGGCCAGGCGGACCAGCGCGGCCAGCGACTCCCAGCGGTCGCGGACGGCGCCGGAGCCGGCGGGCGGCTGCTGGCTCCAGCCGATGCTGCTGAGGACGGCCCGCACCTGGGCGGCGAGCCCGACCACGTCGTCCAGCAGCGGGTCGCGTGCGCCGGAGCGGGCGGCGCCGCGCAGCGTCAGCAGCGCATTGCGCACCTCCTGCCGCTCGAAGAAGCGCTCGGCGCCGCGCAGCTGGTAGGGCACGCCGGCGTCGGCGAGGGCCTGCTCGTAGACCTCGGACTGGGCGTTGATGCGGAAGAGCACCGCGATCTCCCCGGCGGGCACGCCGGCGTCGATCAGGTTGCGGATGCGACGGGCGACGCCCTCGGCCTCGGCGGGCTCGTCCGGGTACTCGGTGTAGGCCGGGTCGGGGCCGGGCTCGCGCTGCGAGACCAGCTCCAGGCGGTGCTCTGCGGCCCGGCCGCGGGCCTGGGCGAGCAGCCCGTTGGCCAGGTGGACCACCTGGGGGGTGGAGCGGTAGTCGCGGACCAGCTTGATCACCGTGGCGCGGGGGAAGCGGGTGCGGAAGTCGAGCAGGTGGTCGGGGGTGGCGCCGGTGAAGGAGTAGATCGTCTGGCTGGCGTCGCCGACGACGCACAGGCTCTCGCGGTCGCCGAGCCAGAGCTCCAGCAGGCGCTGCTGGAGGGGGCTGACGTCCTGGTACTCGTCGACCACGAAGTGCTGGTACTGGGCGCGGACGGTCTCGGCGATGTCGTGGCGGTCCTCCAGGATGCCGACCGTCAGCAGCAGCACGTCCTCGAAGTCGATCATGACGCGGTCGCGCTTGAGCTGCTCGTACGTGCTGTAGATCTGGGCGATCTCGGCCATGTCCCGGGGGGCCTCGCGACCCGCCTTGAGCGCGGCCGCCGGGTAGTCGGCGGGAACGGTCTGGGTGACCTTGGCCCATTCGATCTCGCCGGTGACGTCGCGCAGCTCGTTGCGGTCGAGGCGGACGCGGCAGCGGGCGCCCGCCTCCGCGACCAGCTGCACCTTGCGCTCGACCAGCCGGGGCAGCTCCCCGCCGACGGCGCGCGGCCAGAAGTACTGGAGCTGGCGCAGGGCGGCCGAGTGGAACGTGCGCGCCTGCACGCCTTCGGCGCCGAGCGTGCGCAGGCGGCCGCGCATCTCGCCCGCGGCGCGGTTGGTGAAGGTGACGGCCAGCACGCTGGCGGGGGCGAGGCGGCCCGAGCGCACCCCGTAGGCGATCCGGTGGGTGATCGCGCGGGTCTTGCCCGTGCCGGCACCGGCCAGCACGCACACGGCGCCGTCCAGGGCCGTCGCGACCTCGCGCTGCTCCGGGTCCAGGCCCAGGAGCACCGCGTCGGCCGAGTCGGCGACGGCCGGGAAAGCTGAGGAGTGCGTTGCTGCTGTCACCCAGCCATGCTGCCAGGTCCGGTGGGGGCGACGGCAACGTTGTCCACAGGCCGTGCATACAAGTCGTACCGACAGTGACCAGGCGGTGCCACGCGTACGCCCCCTGGCCGGCGTCGGCGGGTGGGGCCGGCGGCGGGCAGGGGGCGGGCGTACGGCGCGGGGGTCAGACCGCCAGGGCCTGCTGCACCTGGGCCAGGCTCGGGTTCGTCATGACCGACTCGGTGCCGGAAGGGGAGACGATGAGGACCGTGGGAACGGTCTGGTTGCCGTTGTTGGCCTTCTCCACGAACGCCGCGGACTCCGGGTCCTGCTCGATGTTGATCTCGGTGTACGCGATGCCTTCCCGGTCCAGCTGGCTCTTCAGCCGGCGGCAGTAGCCGCACCAGGTCGTGCTGTACATCGTCACGGAACCCTTGTCCTGCATAGCGGGGGCCTCTCCTTCGCGGGGTCTTGATGCGTCCGGGTACTCGAACGCCGGGGACGGCCGGACCATTCCCGGCCGGGGGTGCGGCCAGGCGGTCCCGGCCGGGTGGCGGTCACGTCCCGGCCGGGGCTGCGGCCACGCGGTCCCGGCCGGGCTCAGGCCGTGGTCGTCTGCTGCGCGCTCAGGCCGTCGTCGGCCTGGGCAGAGGCTCGCCGTACCAGAGCTCCACCAGCCGGGCGGCGATCGAGATGCCCGACGGCGGCAGGACCTCGCCCGTCTCGAACGCCCGGCGCAGTTCCTCGCGCGAGAACCAGCGGGCCTCCTGGATCTCCTCGCCGTCCACGTTGATCTCCGAGGAGATCGCGCGGGCGGTGAAGCCGAGCATCAGGCTGTACGGGAACGGCCACGGCTGGCTGGCGACGTACGACACCTCGCCGATCCGCACACCCGCCTCCTCCCAGACCTCCCGGACCACGGACTGCTCGATGGACTCGCCGGGCTCGACGAAGCCGGCCAGGGTGGAGAACCGGCCTTCCGGCCAGTGCACCTGCCGGCCCAGCAGCGCGCGGTCCTGCTCGTCGGTGACCAGCATGATCACGGCCGGGTCGGTGCGCGGGTAGTGCTCGGCGCCGCAGCCCGGGCAACGCCGGATGTGCCCGGCGGCGGCGACCACGGTGCGCTCGCCGCAGCGGGAGCAGAAGCGGTGCATGCGCTGCCAGTTCTCCAGCGCCACGGCGTGCACCATCAGGGCGGCGTCGCGGTGCCCGAGCAGCAGCCCGGCCTCGCGCAGGCCCGCCGGGCGGGCGGACTGGTCCATCCGGCCGGGCAGGGAGTCCTTCTGGAGGGCGAAGTAGCTGACGCCGTTCTCGTCGGTGCCGAGGAAGTACCGGTGGGTCTCGGTCACCGGCGCCTCGAACGCCGGCGTCATCACGATCTCCGTGTCCCCCTCGGGGGTGTCGTCGATCAGGACCTGACCGCCGGAGACGACGAAGACCCGCGTCGTCGGGTGGCTCCAGGCCGCCGCGAGCCAGGCCTCGTCGAGGCGGTGGTGGGCGGCGCGGTCGATCCCGCTGGGCGCGGTGAGCGAGATGGGGCGGGCGACGTGCTCAAGCGAGGTGCTCACAGGTACTTCCAACTCCCCCGAGGATGGGCGGCGGCGGCAGGCAGAGGGCAGGCGGACGGGCGGGTGCGGGTCGGCGGACGGCGGGGCGGGCGGCCTCAGGCGGGCGTGGACCCCGGCGCCGAGCTCGGCGCGGGCCCCGGCGACGCTCCCGGCGCGGCTCCCGGCGTGGGCTCCACCGTGGACCCCGGCGTGGGCGTGGACCCCGTCGGGAGGTCGAGGCCCGAGGCCGCGGCGGACGTCGGCCCGGGCGGCGTGGCCGAGGGGGCGGACTCCTGTGCGGGATCCTGCGCGGGCGCCGCGGTGGGTTTCGTGGCCGACGCCGCGGGTGCGGGCGTGGGGGCCGGGCTCCAGTGGGCGGCGAGGTCGTCCCAGAGGTAGGCGGCGGTCTCCACGCCCTTGAGCAGCAGGTCCAGCTCGACCTTCTCGTTCGGTGCGTGCCAGCCGTCCGACGGGACCGAGATCCCGAGGAAGAGGACGGGGGCGTCGAGCACGTCCTGCAGGTCGGCGGCGGGCCCGGAACCACCCTCGCGGGTGAAGCGGACCTTCTGGCCGAAGGCGCGGCCCATGGCCCGTACGACGGACTGGAGCGCGGGGTGGTCCAGCGGCGTCAGGCACGGGCGGGTCGGGGCGCCGAACACGATCGAGTGCCGGATCCCGTCGGGGATCCGGGCGGCCACCCAGTCCCTGACCGCGGCCTCGACCTCGTACGGGTCCTGGCCGGAGACCAGCCGGAACGAGAGCTTCAGGTGGGCGGACGCCGGGACGATGGTCTTGCCGCCGGGGCCCTGGTAGCCGCCGCCGATGCCGTTGACCTCGGCGGTCGGGCGGGCCCAGACGCGCTCCAGCGTGGAGTAGCCGGCCTCGCCGGCGGTGGCGTGCGACTTGGCGCCGCGCAGCCACTCGGCCTCGTCGAACGGCAGTTCCGCGATGAGCCGGCGTTCGGTGTCGGTCAGCTCGGCGATGTTGTCGTAGAAGCCGGGGATCGTCACGCGCTCGTCGGCGTCGTGCAGGGCGGCGACCAGGCGGGCGGCGACGGTGGCCGGGTTGGGCACGGCGCCGCCGAAGGCGCCGGAGTGGATGTCCTGGTCCGGGCCGTGCAGGTCGATCTCGCAGTCGGCGATGCCGCGCATGCCGGTGCAGACGGTGGGCGTGGTCTCGGACCACATGCCGGTGTCGGAGACGATCACGACGTCGGCGGCGAGGCGGGCCGCCTCGCGCTCGACGAGGTCGCGGAAGTGCGTGGAGCCGGACTCCTCCTCGCCCTCGATCAGCAGCTTGAGGTTGACGGCGGGGGCGTCGCGGCCGGTCGCGGCGAGGTGCGCGCGGACGCCGAGGGTGTGGAAGAACACCTGGCCCTTGTCGTCGGCGGCGCCGCGGGCGTACATGCGGCCGTCGCGGACCACCGGCTCGAAGGGCTCGGTGTGCCAGCCGTCGGCGCGGGCCGCGGGCTGGACGTCGTGGTGGCCGTAGACGAGGACGGTGGGGGCGGCGGGGTCGCCGCTGGGCCACTCGGCGAAGACGGCGGGGGCGCCGGGGGTCTGCCACACCTCGGCCGTCGGGAAACCGGTCTCCTTGAGCTTGCCGGCGAGCCAGTCGGCGCTGCGGCGCACGTCGTCCGCGTGCTCGGGGCGGCCCGAGACGGAGGGGATGCGCAGCCAGTCGGCGAGGTCGTCGAGGAAGGCGGCGCGGTGCGTGTCGATGTACTGGCGGACGGCGCTGTCCGGGGTGTGGCTCATGGCTACGAGCCTAGCTGTCCGCGGAGTGGTCACTCGGCGGGGCCGAGTCACCCGCTTCGCCCCTTCCCGGGGCGGCAGCCGGGCCCCGGCCGGCCGTGCTG
>NZ_JAJAUY010000179.1 GCF_020532625.1 Streptomyces antimicrobicus
GCAGCCCCGGGCCCGTGGCGGGGCCGGGCTCCGGTCGCCGCGGTCTGTAGGAGGCTCCAGGACCGGGCCGCCGCTCCCGGTCGATCTCGCTATTCCCCGGTCCCGGCAGCTGGGGCACGATGGACGGTATGGCACCGCACTTCGACCACCCCGGCGAGCAGGCCGCGGCCGACCCCATCCGGCTGCTGGCGATCCGTGAGACCCCCTTGTCCCTGGACGAGGTCTTCCAGGCCGTCGGTGACGACGCCACGGGCGGGACGGCGCTGTTCGTCGGGACGGTGCGCAACCACGACGGCGGGGCGGACGTCGACGCGCTCGGCTACTCCTGCCACCCGACCGCGGAGGCCGAGATGCGCCGCGTCGCCGAGCGGGTCGTCGCCAAGTACCCGGTGCGGGCCCTGGCCGCCGTCCACCGGGTGGGGGACCTCGGGGTGGGGGACCTGGCCGTCGTCGTCGCCGTCTCCTGCCCGCACCGCGGTGAGGCCTTCGAGGCGTGCCGGATGCTGATCGACGACCTCAAGCACGAGGTGCCGATCTGGAAGCACCAGAAGTTCTCCGACGGGACCGAGGAGTGGGTCGGGGCCTGCTGACCCCGAACCCTGCCGCCTGCCGCCGCGGCTGCGGTCCCCCGCCGAAAGGGGGACGATCTCGGCCGTTCGGGCGTCCAACACGCCCTCGATTTGCGTAACTCCGGCCTTGGCCCGAGCGTTGAGGTCACGAACGCATCGTTGCTGTGGCAGGAGGCAGGCCATGGGGTCTCTGGCGTGGTTGCTCATTCCGCTTTTCGCCGCCGTCGGGGCGGCGATATGGGGCAGCTGGGCGGCTCGCGACCGGACCTCCGGGGACATATCCGAGCTCGCCGGCTACGCGCGGTTCCGTGAGGCCATGGACCGCAACGAACGGGCCCACCGCGAGGCCGCGCACTCCGGTTCCGACGCCGTCTGAGGGGTCCGGGGCCCGGCGCCCCGTACGGACCGGCCCCGGCGGCAGCCGGGCCGAGGCGTCCCGTACTGTCGAGCCATGCCACGCCGCACCGCGACGATGCTCGCCTCCACGCTCCTGCTGTTCGCGCTGCTGTGCGCGGGGGTCTTCCTGAAGGTCCCGTACTCGGAGATGAGCCCCGGTCCGACGGTGAACACGCTCGGCGAGTCGCGTGGCGAGCCGGTCCTGCAGATCGCCCAGCGGAAGACGTACCCGACCAGCGGTCACCTCAACATGACGACGGTCCGGGTCACCGGCGCCGACTACGACATGAACCTGCTGGAAGCGGTCCACGGCTGGCTCTCGGGCGACAACATCGTCGTCCCGCACGAGAACCTGTACCCCAACGGCAAGACCGACGCGGAGTCCACGCAGGAGAACGCCGAGGAGTTCAGCCAGTCGCAGGAGAGCGCCAAGGTCGCGGCCCTCAAGCAGCTCGGCATCCCGGTCACCGCCCGCGTCGTGGTCTCCACCGTGGTCAAGGGCAGCCCGTCCGAGGGCACGCTGCACGCGGGTGACGTGATCAAGGCCGTCGACGGCAGCCCGGTCAGGGCCCCGGAGGACGTGGCCAAGCTGGTCACCAAGCACAAGGCGGGGGAGCCGGTCGAGTTCACGATCGTGCCCGCCAAGGACGCCGAGGCCGCCGAGAAGGCCGGCAAGGAGCCCGAGGGCAGCCAGAAGATCGGCATCACCACCGCCAAGGCGGAGGGCGACGGACACGCGATCGTCGGCATCAAGGCGGGGACCGACCACACCTTCCCGTTCCCGATCGACATCAAGCTCGCCGACGTCGGCGGCCCGAGCGCGGGCCTGATGTTCGCGCTGGGCATCGTCGACAAGCTCACCCCGCAGGACCTGACCGGCGGGAAGTTCGTCGCGGGCACCGGCACGATCGACGACAACGGCAAGGTCGGCCCGATCGGCGGCATCCAGATGAAGACCATCGGCGCGCGGGCGGCCGGGGCCCGGTACTTCCTGACCCCGGCCGACAACTGCGCCTCCGCCGCCGCGCGGGTGCCGGACGGCCTGACCCTGGTCAAGGTCGACACCATCGCCGACGCCGTGCAGTCGCTGGAGAAGATCGGCAAGGGGGACACGGGGGCGCTGCCCCGGTGCGCGGCGAAGTAGCGCCCCGCCCCGCCGAGCCCCTACGCGGCCCCGCCCCGCCGAGCCCGTACGCGGCCCGCCCCCGCCCAGCCCCTACGAGAACGTCGCCGCCAGCGCGTCCGCCAGCCCCGGCACCAGGCTCGCCCCGGTCAGGACCTCGCTCGCCGAGTCCTTCTCCCGCAGCCGTACGGCCGACTCGCGCGAGCCGTCGCGCAGGACCCCCACCGTCAGCCGGACCTCCTGCCGCTCCGGGTGGGCGGCGACCCACTTGGCCAGCTGCTTGTCGTTCAGCCCGGTCGGTACGGAGGCCTCCGCGGACGGCGGCAGCATCAGCCGCTCCACGGTCAGCGCGCAGCCGACGACCGCGTCCGGCCAGGCGACGGTGCCCAGGAACTTGTCGAGCGGGGTCCCGGCCGGCAGCTCGTCCTGCTCGATCGGGGTGAGCTGGGCCTTGCCGGCGTCGTCCTGGTCCAGGCCGAGCTGCCCGGCCAGCCGGGGCTCCTGCCGGCGCAGCTTGGCGGTGTCGACGAGGGCGAACAGGCGGGCGGGCTGGTCCCAGCCGCGGCCGGCGGCGTACTCGTCGATTTCGAGGACGGCACGCGTCAGGGGGCTGGCCGCCATGGGGGTGCCGGAGGAGGAAACGTTGGACATGGGCAACATCCTGCCTCCTTTCCGGCCGATACCGGGAACTGACTAAAGGCTCAGTAAGTTGCATGAGTGGGCCTCTACCATCAGGGGCCCACACGCAGACACACGCGACTTTCGAGGTGCGCACCTTGGCTTTCCAGATGCCGGACCGCGGCGGAGGCCCTTCCGGGCCACGGATCAGAGTCGGCCGCCCGTCCCGGCGAGCCCGCACTCTCCTGATGACCCTGGGCGTCCTGGCCGTCCTGGGCATGGCGTTCATCATGTTCGCCGGGTTCTGGACCGACTGGCTCTGGTTCCGGTCCGTGCACTACTCGTCCGTCTTCACCACCACGCTGTGGACCAAGATCGGACTGTTCGCGGTGTTCGGCCTGCTCATGGCCGGTGTCGTCGGGCTGAACATCTGGCTGGCCCACCGGCTGCGGCCGCCGCTGTCCGCGATGTCGCTGGAGCAGCAGAGCCTGGACCGCTACCGGATGAGCATCGCGCCGTACAAGAAGTGGCTGCTCATCGGCATCGCGGTGCTGGTCGGCCTGGTCGCGGGCGCCTCGGCGGCCGGCCAGTGGAAGACCTGGCTGATGTACGTCAACGGGGTGCCCTTCGGCACGAAGGACCCCCAGTTCCACCTGGACGTCGCGTTCTACGCCTTCGACCTGCCCTGGTACCGCTTCCTGCTCGGCTTCGGCTTCGCCGCCGCCGTGCTCTCGCTGATCGCCGCCGCGGCCGTGCACTACCTGTACGGCGGCCTGCGGGTGACCAGCCCCGGCGCCCGGGCGACGGCCGCGGCCACCGGGCACCTGTCGGTGCTGCTCGGCATCTTCGTCTCGCTCAAGGCGGTCGCGTACTGGCTCGACCGGTACGGGCTGGCGGTGAAGTCCAGCGACTTCAAGGCCTCCGACAACTGGACCGGCCTGCGCTACGTCGACGCCAACGCCTACCTGCCGGCCAAGACCATCCTCTTCTGCATCGCCGCGATCTGCGCGGTGCTGTTCTTCGCGACGCTGTGGCGCCGCACCTGGCAGCTGCCGGTGATCGGCTTCGGCCTGATGGTGCTCTCCGCGATCCTGATCGGCGGGCTGTACCCGGCGATCGTGCAGAAGTTCCAGGTCCAGCCGAACGAGCAGGCCAAGGAGTCGCCGTACGTCGAGAAGAACATCGCCGCGACGCGTGACGCCTACGGGATCGCCGGCACGGAGGTCAAGGACTACCCGGGCGTGCCGGACCCGAAGGCGGACAAGAACCAGCTGCGGCAGGCGGCCGACACCACGGCCAGCGTCCGGCTGCTCGACCCGAACATCGTCTCGCCGGCGTTCCAGCAGCTCCAGCAGGTCAAGGGCTACTACGCCTTCCCGTCCACGCTGGCCGTCGACCGGTACAACGGCCAGGACACCGTGATCGGCCTGCGCGAGCTGAACATCGGCGGCATCCCGAAGAACAACTGGATCAACGACCACTTCCGCTACACCCACGGTTACGGCGTGGTCGCCGCCAAGGGCACCACCGCCGCGGCCGACGGCAGCCCCGACTTCACCCAGTCGGACCTGCCCTCCAAGGGCCAGTTCGGCACCGACTTCGAGCAGCGCATCTACTACGGCGAGCAGACCAAGCAGTACTCGATCGTCGGCGGTCCGCAGAAGGAGCTCGACTACTCCGACGACAAGGCGGGCGAGAAGGAGACCACGTACGAGGGCAAGAGCGGGGTCAACCTCGACAACCCGGTCAACCGCGCCGCGTACGCCCTGGCCTTCAGCGAGCCCCAGATCCTCTACTCCGGCGCCATCGGCGACGGCTCGCGGATCCTGTACAACCGCACGCCCAAGGAGCGCGTCGAGGCCGTCGCCCCCTGGCTGACCATCGACGGGGCGCCGTACCCGGCGGTCGTCGACGGCCGGATCAAGTGGATCGTCGACGCGTACACGACCAGCAACGGCTACCCGTACGCCTCGCGCACCACGCTCGGCCAGAGCACCGCCGACTCGCTCACCAACAGCCAGCGGGCCGTCGTCGCGCAGGAGAACCAGGTCAACTACATCCGCAACTCGGTCAAGGCCACCGTCGACGCCTACGACGGCGCGGTGGAGCTGTACCAGTGGGACACCAAGGACCCGGTCCTCAGGACGTGGATGAAGGCCTTCCCGGGCACGGTCAAGCCCAAGGCCGACATCCCGCCGAAGCTGCTGGAGCACCTGCGCTACCCGCAGGACCTCTTCAAGGTCCAGCGCGAGCTGCTGACCCGCTACCACGTCACGGACCCGCAGACCTTCCTCTCCGGCTCCGAGGCCTGGGAGGTGCCGGACGACCCCACGACGAAGGCCGGCACGGCGGTCCCGCCGTACTACCTGTCGATGAAGATGCCGGGCCAGAAGGAGAAGGACCAGGTCTTCTCGCTGACCACCACCTTCACCCCGAACGGCCGGCCCAACCTCAGCGCCTTCATGGCGGTCAACGCCGACCCGGGCACCCCGGACTACGGCAAGATCCGCATCCTGAAGATGCCGACCAGCAAGCCGGTGGACGGCCCCAAGCAGGTGCAGAGCAAGTTCAACTCCGAGCCCAAGATCGCCGAGTCCATCCGGCTGCTGCGCGGCGGCGACTCCGAGGTCGAGTACGGCAACCTGCTCTCGGTCCCGCTGGCCGACGGCATGCTGTACGTCGAGCCGGTCTACGTCCGCAGCTCGGGCCTGAAGTACCCGCTGCTGCGCAAGGTGCTCGTGACCTACGGCGGTCAGACGGCCTTCGAGGACACCCTGGAGAAGGCGCTGAACGTGGTGTTCGGGGCCGAGGCGCCGACCACCCCGGTCCAGCCGCCGACCCAGCCCGACGGCACGGTCAAGCCGCCGGCCGCGCAGGACCCGACGGTCAAGGCGGCGCTCGCCGACGCGCAGAAGGCGATCGACGACGCCGAGAAGGCGCGGCAGGCCGGTGACTGGGCGGCCTTCGGCAAGGCCCAGGACGAGCTGAAGGCGGCGGTCAAGCGGGCGATGGAGGCGGAGGCCAAGCTGGGCTCCGCACCCAAGCCGCAGGGGCAGCCGTAAAACCCTGGCGAGGTTCCGCTCCGCGTCGTGATACGGTTGTTTCACCGACGCGGGGTGGAGCAGCTCGGTAGCTCGCTGGGCTCATAACCCAGAGGTCGCAGGTTCAAATCCTGTCCCCGCTACTGAAGACGAAGGCCCGGATCCTCTGGATCCGGGCCTTCGTCGTGCCTGTTGCGCTCCGGTCTCCCGGCTGTGACGAGACCGGGACGGACACGAGGTAGCTGGGGCAGGTGAGTTGGGGCGGGAGCGTGTTTGACTTGTCTCTCTGTGGGCATGTCGACAAAACGCTGTAGGCACGACCTCACTGGCTGCGACATACCAGGTGTACGCGGGTAGCAGGTGATGCGACGATGGGATTTATGGGGGACAGGTCAACTCTGCTGGAGACAGGGCGGTTTTTGAGGTCGCACACCGAAGAGGGCACCGTGGCCAACGAGTCGGCTCCCGCAGCGGACACGGACACCGCACTGACCGATGCGGCGTTCGCGGACGTACTGGCGGAGGCCCACGCGGCGAGCGAGGCGGAGCTGGAGGCCCGGCACCGGGTCGCCGCCGACAAGGGGGACCCGGGCGCGATGAGCGTGCTCGGGGCCCTGCTGCTGCGCCGGGGCGACCTGGCCGGCGCCGAACCCTACCTGCGGGGCGCCACGGCGGCAGGTGACCGCGCCGCCGCGAACAACCTGGGCGTCCTGCTGCACCAGCGCGGCTGCCCGGAGGAGGCGGCCGGCTGGTGGCGCGTCGCCGCCGTGGCCGGATCCGCCCCCGCCGCGCACGCCCTGGGCCGGCACTACCGCGAGCGCGGGGACGAGCCCGCCGCCGAGTACTGGCTGCGCCAGGCGGCGGAATCCGGCCACGCGCTGGGCGCGTACGGACTGGCCGACCTGCTGGAGCGGCGCGGCGACAAGGGCGCCGAGCGCTGGCTGCGGGCCGCCGCGGAGCAGGGGCACCGGGAGGCCGCGTACCGGCTCGCCCGGATCCTGCGCCGCCGAGACCCCGCCGAGGCCGAGCAGTGGTACCGGCAGGCCGCCGCGCGCGGTCACCGCCGGGCCGCCCTGCACCTGGGCGCGATGCTGGAGGCGCGCGGCGAGCTCAAGGAGGCCGAGCGCTGGTACCTGACCGCCGCCAAGCAGGGCGAGGCCCGGGCCGCGTGCGCCCTGGGCTTCCTGCTGCGCGACGCCGGTGACGAGGACAGCGCGGCCGCGTGGTGGCACCGGGCCGCCCAGGACGGCGACGGCAACGCCGCCAACGCCCTGGGCGCGCTGCACGCCTCCCGGGGCGAGACCCAGACCGCGGAGCGCTGGTACCGCGCCGCCATGGACGCCGGCGATCAAAACGGGGCGTACAACCTTGCTCTGCTGTGCGCGTCGCAGGACCGCACCGCGCAGGCCGAGCAGTGGTACCGCCGCGCCGCCTACGCCGGCCACCGGGAGGCGGCCAACGCGCTGGCGATCCTGCTCCTCCAGGGCGGGGACGCGGCCGGCGCCGAGCCGTGGTTCTCCAAGGCGGCCGAGGCGGGCAGTGTGGACGCCGCGTTCAACCTGGGCATCCTCTTCGCCAGCCGCGACGAGGACGAGATGGCCCTGCGCTGGTACGAGCGCGCGGCCGCGGCCGGGCACACCGACGCCGCGCTCCAGGTCGGCATCGCCCTGGTCCGCGACGGCAACGAGCGGGCCGCCGAGAAGCACCTGCGGTGCGCGGCGGGCGGCGGCAGCGCCGAGGCCGCCTTCCGCCTGGCCGCGCTGCTGGAGTCGCTGGCCCCGCCGCCGGAGGCCCCCGCCCTGGGGGAGCCGGTCGCAGGTCCCCGCAGCGAGAGCGAGGAGTGGTACGAGCGCGCCGCCGAGCTGGGCCACCGCCGGGCCCAGGTCCGGGTCGGCATGCTGGCCGCCGGCCGCGGCGACCTGGCGGTCGCGGCCCGCTGGTACCGGGAGGCCGCCGAGGCGGGCTCCCGCAACGGCGCCTTCAACCTCGGCCTGCTGCTGGCCCGCGAGGGCAGCGAGCCGGAGGCGGCCCTGTGGTGGACCCGCGCCGCCGTGGCCGGCCACGGCCGCGCGGCCCTGCGCCTGGGCCTCCTGGCGGCCCGCCACGGCGACCTGGCCGAAGGCCAGAAGTGGTGCGCCCGCGCCATGGAACTCGGCCCGTCCGAGGTGGCCGAACGCGCGTCCCGGCTGCGCGAGGCCCTGGCGGCGGAACAGTCGGCGTAGGCCGCGGGCGTTAAGCGATTTGCATGGTGCCGGGGGCTTCACGTAACGTTGGGTTCACCGACGCGGGGTGGAGCAGCTCGGTAGCTCGCTGGGCTCATAACCCAGAGGTCGCAGGTTCAAATCCTGTCCCCGCTACTGAAACCGAAGGCCCGGATCCTCTGGATCCGGGCCTTCGGTGTTTTTCCGGCCTTCACGACACCGACGAAGCGGCACGGACGAAGGGGCGGGAGCCCGACGGCTCCCGCCCCTTCGTGCCGTTCGTGGCCGGGTCAGGCGGCCGCGCAGTTCGGGCAGACGCCGCGGTACGTCACCTCGACGCCCTCGACCGTGAAGCCGAAGCGCTCCGAGGCGGGCAGGTCGGCCAGGGGGTTGCCCGACGGGTGCACGTCGCGGATGGCGCCGCAGCGGGCGCAGACCAGGTGCTGGTGGGGGCGGTGGGCGTTGGGGTCGTAGCGCTTGGCCCGGCGGTCCGTGGCGACCTCCAGGACCTCGCCGAGGGCCACCAGCTCGCCCAGGGTGTTGTAGACCGTCGCGCGCGAGATCTCGGGCAGCTTGGCCACCGCGCGGGCGTGCACCTCGTCGGCCGTCAGGTGCACGTGGTCACCGTCGAGCACCTCGGCCACGACGCGCCGCTGTGCGGTCATGCGCCAGCCGCGTCCGCGGAGGCGTTCCAGCAGGTCACTCATGGATGCCAGCCTAACAGTCGTGGGGACCGGGTGTAGATCACGAACGAGTGTGGGTTTGGATGCTTGCTTGACTTAGACAAAGTCCATTGTAGGATTTCGTACGGCGTAGCGACAGGACGAGCACCACGTGCACCGAAGGACCAGGAGGCCCACATGACGCAGGGACCGCTGACCACCGAGGCCGGCGCGCCGGTCGCCGACAACCAGAACAGCGAGACCGCGGGCCTCGGGGGGCCGGTGCTGGTGCAGGACCAGCTGCTGCTGGAGAAGCTCGCGCACTTCAACCGCGAGCGCATCCCGGAGCGCGTGGTGCACGCCCGCGGCGCCGGTGCCTACGGCACCTTCACCGTCACCGCCGACGTGACCCCCTACACGCGGGCCGCGTTCCTCTCCGAGGTCGGCAAGCAGACGGAGGTCTTCCTCCGCTTCTCCACCGTCGCCGGCAACCTCGGTGCCGCCGACGCGGTGCGCGACCCCCGCGGCTGGGCGCTGAAGTTCTACACCGAGGAGGGCAACTACGACCTCGTCGGCAACAACACCCCGGTGTTCTTCATCAAGGACGCCATCAAGTTCCCGGACTTCATCCACACCCAGAAGCGCGACCCGTACACCGGCTCGACCGAGGCCGACAACGTCTGGGACTTCTGGAGCCTGTCCCCGGAGTCCACCCACCAGGTGACCTGGCTGTTCGGCGACCGGGGCATCCCGGCCTCCTACCGCCACATGAACGGCTACGGCTCGCACACGTTCCAGTGGAACAACGAGGCCGGCGAGGTCTTCTGGGTCAAGTACCACTTCAAGACCGACCAGGGCATCAAGAACCTCACCCAGGCCGAGGCCAACGCCCTGGCCGGCGAGGACCCCGACAGCCACCAGCGCGACCTGCGCGAGGCCATCGAGCGCGGTGACTTCCCGACCTGGACCGTGCAGGTGCAGATCATGCCCGCGGCCGACGCGGCGACGTACCGCTTCAACCCGTTCGACCTCACCAAGGTGTGGCCGCACGAGGACTACCCGCCGATCGAGATCGGCAAGCTGGAGCTCAACCGCAACCCCGAGAACATCTTCGCCGAGGTCGAGCAGTCGATCTTCAGCCCCGCGCACTTCGTGCCCGGCATCGGCCCGTCCCCGGACAAGATGCTCCAGGGGCGCCTGTTCGCCTACGGCGACGCCCACCGCTACCGCGTCGGCATCAACGCCGACCACCTGCCGGTGAACCGCCCGCACGCCACCGAGGCGCGCACCAACTCCCGGGACGGCTTCCTCTACGACGGCCGCCACAAGGGCGCGAAGAACTACGAGCCGAACTCCTTCGGCGGCCCGCACCAGACCGGCCGCCCGCTGTGGCAGCCCGTCGCGCTCACCGGCGCCACCGGCAACCACGCCGCCCCGGTGCACGCCGAGGACAACGACTTCGTCCAGGCGGGCAACCTCTACCGGCTGATGTCCGAGGACGAGAAGAGCCGTCTGATCGAGAACCTGTCCGGCTTCATCGCCAAGGTCTCCCGTGACGACATCGTCGAGCGCGCCGTCGACAACTTCCGTCAGGCGGACGCTGACTTCGGCAAGCGGCTGGAGGCCGCGGTCCAGGCCCTGCGCGGCTGACCCGGGCGCTCGCCGGAGCGGAGCGGCGGGCCGGAACCCTTCGGGGTCCCGGCCCGCCGCCGTTGTGCCGTACGCGGGCGCGGCGGGCCGTCAGGCCGCCACCGAGCGCCGGGCCGGTACCCAGCACCGGATGATGTCGCGGACGGAGACGATCCCGACCGGGCCGCCGTGCTCCAGCACGATCAGGTGCCGGAAGCCGCCGTGGACCATGGCCTCGGCGGCTTCCTGCAAGGTGGCGTCGGGGGTGCAGAACACCACGTTGTTCGTGGTGTGCGCGCCCACGCTCTCGCGGTCGGGGTCGTGCCCCGCGCCGAGGGAGTTGAGGATGTCGCGCTCGGTGAGGATGCCGATGCCGCTGTGGTCGGGGTCGTGGACGACGGCCGCGCCGACGCGCCGGCCGGACATCAAGGTCGCTGCCTGTCGGAGGGTGTGGGCGGGTCCGAGGGTGAGGATCACGGTGCTCATGGCGTCACGGACGAGCATGAAGAGAGCCACCTCCTGGATGAGACCCCGCTCGGGCGGAGCGCCTGGTGAAGAGATTCACAAGCGCACAAGCGGGCCATCGTCAGAGTCCCACGGCTCCGGACCGTCAACAAGGGGGCACGCATCGTGAATGGCGGGCGCCGGGC